>CAYJFO010000017.1:0-23227 GCA_964369645.1 uncultured Oscillospiraceae bacterium
GCAACCCCATACGCCCCACTATATAATCGGAATATTCCGAAAGCAGACGGTTTACTGTCTTTATGTTCTCTTTGTCGCTTTCGCTTTTTGCGTCCTCAATGATTATTCCTATTAACGCAAGTCGCCTGTTTGAAAAATCTGTGTTTTCTTGTGTCTCGTTTGGCAATTTGTTTATTTGCTCCAAAATGTCACGCTCCCTTATTTAAATGAAAAGTTAAGCTGTCGCAAAAGCGACAAATTAAAATTTAAAATCAAAGATTATCTACATTAATTATTCACTATTTCATGCTATACATAAAATACAAAAATGCTCTGTTTCGCAAAAAACGAAACAGAGCATTGCAATACAAATAAAACTTAAAACAACGCGTTTTAAGAAAATTTTGAATACTACCTTTAAGCTCAAGTTGTCTCTTTTGCGATTAGGTTATATTATTTATAAGTTTTGGTCTTTGCCCTCGGAACACCTCCGGCTTAGACGTTTGTTTAACTGTATATATCATATCAAGTTAAAACGGTGTTGTCAATCAATATTAATTCATATTTTTAGATGAATATTAACAAACTTTCAGTTTTTTAAAACATCGTTAAAAATGCATTATAAACGACAATATCAAAATCTGGGTTATCAAAATAAGTGGCAACGCCACAACAAACATTGTTTTTTTTGTTTTGTGCCGCACAAGCAACATTGCCAAAACCGCCCCAAAGCCACCCATCAAAACAGCGGACAGCAAAAGAGTTTTCTCGCTTATGCGCCACATTCCTTTAATGGCAAAAAATTTGTCCAGGGCAAACAGCGAAAAAGAAATTAGATTTAATATAGCTATGAGTATAAAAATGTACATATATACCATTTGTAAAAAATATTTCTATGATACAATCAATGATTTGAATTGTCGGTTTATTCAAAACACAATTCGTTTATAATAATTTTTTGTCAGGGGGCGTAGGGGGCTATTTCGAATCCGCCCCCGGCACGCCCCCCGACACCCCCCGCTCCCCCCGAACGATTTAGGGCGACCCACGCCCTAAAAACCCGTTCCGCTTTTTGCGCTTTATAAACTGTATACAGCAAAAAGCTTGGTTGGCTATACTTTTTAAGACAGGATTTTGACGAAACTTTTTGATATGAAGTTTTTTAGCTTGTTGAACTATCGTTTATTCTTTCTCGCTAAAGCGAAAAACAAAACCGCGGTTATGATAAAGCAAACAGCGACAACTATGCCACAATGCATAAAAAATTCGGCGGGCAAAATGGTTATTATGGGGTCTATCCTGTAATCAAAAATCCAGTAGTCGTTTGAAAAAAATATCTCGTGAAAAACGACAAACGCCCTGTCAAAATTAATAGCAAACGACGACATTAGAACTATCGGCAAAACAAGGGTAGTTATTCCGGCAACGGTGTATAACGTCGGCTTGTCTTTATCGCTTGTCTTTTTTATCATAAAAAACAACAAAACGGCAGATAATAAACCCAACACATAAAAGCCGATTAATATATATTTAACCTCCAAAAAGTGAAACGCTCCGTTTTCGGAAAATGCAAGGCTTGGAAGCGAAAACTCATCAAAATTAAACGGCGACAAAAACGATATAACTGCGTTGTAGTTTTCTAAAATAACCTCTCTTGAAAGGCCGCTTCGTTCGGGTATATTAAGAAAGCCAATTTCAAGTCGATACAAAAAATCGTTTGTCAAAAGCAGCAAAAGCCCAACAAGCGTTGTTGTAAGTGTTGCGAAAACACCGGTTATAAACCCTTTTAATTTAATCATCTATATCCTCTTTTCTAATCGAAAATTCACAGCCACAGTAGTTTTGTCTGTAAATTCCGTATTTTTTACTAAGTTCGGTTGATGCCCTAAAACCATCTTGCTTTTTAAAATCGTTGAAAAGCCACAAAACACCAAACTCCCCTTCAAGCTCAACCCCTTTGCTGTTGATATATTCGCAGTTTTTGTGGGGGCTTATGCTAAGCGTTGAGCAAAAATAATCATATCCGTTTTGATTTGCAAAATCAGCCGTTTTTTCAAGCCTCAACGATATACATGCGTCGCAACGCCTACCGTGTTCCGGCTCGTCCTCTAGGCCACTTGAAACCGACAAAAATTCTTCGCTTTCATATTCCGGCACAATAAGCTCAATCCCTTTATGGTGTGTATCGCAAAGTTTCTTAAGTTCAAAAAGTCTTTTTTCATACTCGTAAAACGGAAATATATTTGGATTATAGAAAAAAGCGGTTATCAAAAAATGTTTCGATAACAAATTTAAAACGTGTGTCGCACAAGGAGCGCAGCAACAATGTAACAACAGCTTTGGTTTTTGTCCTTTTGGCAAAGATGAAATTATTTTTTGCATTTCGGTTTGAAAGTTGTTCATTTAAATATCCGTTCCTCTTTTGATGTTTTTGGCAACTTCGCCACATAAGGTTTCTTGAACGTAAAATTTTGGTTGTCATATAAACCGAAAAGTGCCAAACTAAACCCTTCGACATAATGTTCACAAAATTTTAACTTTTGTAAGTTATTATAACATGAGTTATACCTTATATAATACAACAACCGCAATGAATTTTAAAGTTGTTTTGTTACAAGGTGTTAACAAAATCAAATTGATGTGTTATAATGATATTTTAGAAATGGTTTTTATAAACTTTTTATAAATGCTAAACGCAACAAACTGTCAACGTGTCAAAACACGCAAACGAAACTTGGAGGGTTTTCCAAATGAATAACTTTAACAACAACGGACCATACAATCCGTATAATCAAAATAATCCAAATCCACAAGCAACTCCGCAAGGACAAGTTCCGACAAACGGCAACGTTCCAAGACCTATCCAACCTTTCGCGCATGGAACCGGCGGAGTTTTCAAAGCAGGTGCGCAACCTCCCTCGTCGATGCCGCAAAACGGGGCAATGCCCCCCAATATGCTTCGTCAGGGTGTGTCTCCCATGCAAACACCTCAAAACTCAGTTCCAATGCGGCAACCGGTTGTGGGGCAACAAAACCCAAACATTCCAACGCCATACACAAACAATGCGCCTGTTCAAAACCAAACATTTCGTGCAAACAGTGTTTCGGGCGGTGGAATGTTCAGCGCAAACGAATTGAAACAGCTTGAAAGCTTAGCAAGCGATCCAAAGCTTGGCGCGGCTATTCCGGCAAACAACCAAAACCTAGACGACATTTTAGGGACGCTTGGCGTAAACGGCGCACAAAAGCAACCAAACGCAACCTCAAACAGTTTAGGTCAATCCGACGTTGCTCCAAATCAAAACGAAACACAACCTTCGGGCGACGGTTCAACCCCACCCGAACAAAATAAACGCCCCGAGCCATTTGGCAAAAAACTTGAAAGCGACCTTAACCAAAAGTTCCCGTCGCTAGCTTCTCGCGTTCCGCCACCTACGCAAAATTCCCGTGCAAAAGTTTCGGCAGGTTCGGGTACAAACAAAGACGATAAAGATAGCAACAACGGCAATAACGGACAAAAACCGGGATCAAAAAGCCCTAACGGCAAAAAAAGAAAGAAAAAGAAAAACGGCAAAAAAACAAAGCTTAGGATAGCTATGGAGATTTTGCTAGGTTTTGTGTGTCTTGGAATAATCGCCGGCTGCGGCGTGGCCGTAGCCATAGCTACCTATGTTTCGGAAGCGACAGCAGATGACGGAGACATGCTTGACTTGAACGCAGTTAAGCTTACCTATTCGACTATATTCATGGCGTACGACGAAACGGTCGGCGACTACGTAGAATATCAAAGGATTTATGATGGGCAAAACCGCCGTTGGATTGAACTAGGCGACATGCCGGATCATCTCATCGATGTTATCATAGCCTCGGAAGACCACGGTTTTTTTGAACACCAAGGGGTTGATTGGATAAGAACGATTGCGGCAACGCTTAATGCCTATACTCCGCTCGATCTTCTTCCCACAAGACAGGGTGGGTCAACACTTACACAACAGCTTATAAAAAACATAACAACAGAAAATGAAGCTTCGGGAATTGAAGGTGCACTGCGTAAACTTCGCGAAATCTTCCGCGCGCTTGTCATGGAACAGGAGTTTTCAAAAGACCAGATACTTGAATCGTATCTTAACACTATTAGCCTTTCGGGTACGGTTGCCGGAATTGAAGCCGGCGCAAACCACTATTTTAACAAGACGACCGAGGAACTAACCGTTGCGGAATGTGCCGCTATAGTTGTCATAACAAAAGCTCCGGTCGCCTACAGTCCGTTCGGAAATCCCGAAAGCAACAAAGACCAAAGAGACTGGGTCATAACCCAGATGTATGAAGAACTAGGATCCCTGACAAAAGCGGAATATGATGCCGCTATGGCGGAGAGCGACGCCATGACGTTCCCCGAAGAAGGTTACACCAACAGCGGCGAAGATATATATACGTTCTTTACCGACGTTGCAATAAAAGAGATTATAGAAGATTTTCAACTATACAAAGGCATGACGGCAGAGGAAGCCAACGACTATCTGTACACAGGCGGTCTCACGGTATACCTAACTATCGATCACGATATTCAACAAGCAGTTGACGACGCGGTTATCGACGCCGACGGAGACATTCTTTGGGAGGGGCACAACCCCGAAGATGCAGAGGAACCGGTCGAAGGTTCGATAGTCGTGCTTGACTATCAAGGACAACTCAAAGGAATTGCGGGCTCTATCCTTGAAAAAGAAGAGAGTCTTGCTTTCAACTACGCAACCGAAGCACTTAAACAACCGGGTTCAACAATGAAACCGCTGGCCCCATATGCTCCGGCAATCGACACCGACAAGATACACTATTCAACCGTGTTTGTCGACAGCCCGATTTCAAACCTCGAAAGCAATTCGAAAGAAGAACCAAACTGGCCTAGCAACTGGGGCGGAGTTTGGACAAACCAACTTATAACGGTAGTTAGGGCAATCGAAGTTTCACTTAACACGACAGCGGCGGCTTCGATGGACTTAATCGGAAGTAGTTTCGCGTTCGACTATCTGACGACGCGTCTCGGCCTCACACTAAACGAAACTTATTTCCCAAACAACGACCGAAACGCCGGCGGAGCTTTGGGGCTTGGAATGTTACAAGACGGAACAAATCTCTACGACATGACGGCGGCATACATGGTTTTTGGCAACGGCGGACAGTTCTATGAACCGCACAGCTACACAAGGATTGTGGACAACCGCGGAGATGTCGTGCTTGACATGACACAACAAATCCAACCTATACAAGCGCTACAACCCGACAGCGCAATGGTTATGAACAAGCTTCTCGAAAGCGTTATGGACAGGGGAACGGGCAGCCGTTGGAACAACGCGGCGTTCGACCACCCCAACGGCCTTTCACATGCCGGAAAATCCGGCACCGCCGACGACGGAGCAGGCAACGCTACCGACCTTTGGTATATCGGTATGGACCCATACTATATCACCGGCGTTTGGGTAGGACACAAGACAAAAGTGCCTATTGAAGAAAAAACAGGCAACGGCTATTCAGCAAACCGAAGCGCTTGGAAATATGTCATGGAAAGAATAACAGAAGAACTTCCGTACAAAGATTTCCCTGTAGACGAAACGGTTGTTTCGCGCCAATACTGTAAAGTTTCGGGAGACCTTGCGACGACAGGATGTGTGACGGGAGAAACAAACGGTTGGTATAAGGCGAGCAACATTCCGCCCGTCTGCACAGCAACCGACCACAACCCGGAATTTATCTATGGATATACACCACCCGAAGCTTAGATAAATTTTCAAAACCAAGTGCTACAATAAAACAATTATAAACCCGAGAGATATCGTTAACTTTAATCGTTTAATCGGTATTTCTCGGGTTTTATGGTAAAAAATATTTGATAATAGTTAAAACGAGGAGAAAAAAGTTTTGAATAACAAACATTATACAAGCGACATAGTTGCTCGAATCGTCGCAATTGTAATCGCGATAGTTGTTGTGGTTGTGGGATATAATCTGTTTTCACAACAACCTACGTCTGACACATTTCAACAATTTTATCAAGCCGAGGTAACAGAAGTTTTTGGAACAGATATACAAACAACTCTTGATTACTACGGAGACGAGATAATCTCGGGAAGAATAACCGAATTTAGCGCCACGATAAAATCTGGCGAGCTTAAAGGACAACAGATTCAAGCACAACAGCACCACGATGTTATGCTTGGAATGGTTTCATACGAAGTCGAAGTTGGCGACAACGTAGTTGTGACCCAAACGACATACGACAGCGCGCTTAGTAACCAGTTTGTATACGCCCAACACAACAGAATTCCGGCTTTAATCGGAATAGTTTTGTTGTTTTTGGGGTTGGTTGTGCTTCTCGGAAGAAGCAAAGGATTTTTTGCTATAGTCTCGCTTGTGTTCACCGTTGCATATATGTTTCTTTGTTTTGTTCCGGCGGTTCTTGGCGGTTCAAATGTGTATAGTTTAACGTGGATATCGGCGATTATTATCATAGTTTTAAGCCTAGTTATCTTAAACGGGTTGAACAAAAAAACCTGGTCCGCAATAATTGGAAACGTTGGTGGAGTTGTTATCGCCGGAATACTTTCGCTTTTGTCCAACGACATCTTCAAGATAAACGGTGTCGTACAACAAGACGACATGTATCTTTTGAACCTTTCAAACGGCATGTCGCTCGATCTTATATCGCTTGTATTTGCCGGAATTATAATCGGTTCGCTCGGAGCGGTCATGGACGTTGCTATGACGATAGCCTCGTCTATGCAAGAACTTTCGGAAAAGATGAAACACAGATCGTTCAAAAGCATGGTAGCCTCCGGCATGAACATTGGCAAAGATGCGGTTGGAACGATGATAAATACGTTGATTTTAGCGTATATCGGAAGTAGCCTCACGACGGTTTTGCTTCTAACATCCTACAACTCGGGGACGCTTGCGCTTTTAAACTTTGAGATGGTAACTGTCGAGATAGTAAAATCTGTGGTAGGCAGTATCGGAATAATTGCCGCTGTGCCGATAACCGTTTTGTTTGCAAGCTATATCTTTAACAAATCGAAGCCCGAAAGAGATCTTAATGATTATGATAACTTTCAAATCGGCCACAACCCCGAAAAATTTAACGACAACGAACAGGCGTATGAAACGTTTTGGTATATGAAGTAAACACAAAAGACGAGTTTAATGCGGCTACAGTAAATGCACTAATATTTTTTAGTATGCACCTTTTTTGACACCATAAAAGGCTGTGACATTAGTCACAGCCTTTTAATTGTTTATTGAAATTACAACTCTTTAAACTACGCTTTCTTTCTTTTTGAAACAACGTCAAAGATAACCGCTGCGAGAAGAACAAGGCCTTTAACAACCCTTTGGTAGTTTTGGTCGATACCCATTATTGACATTCCGATGTTGATGACACCCATGAGTGTTGCACCGATGATAACACCCGGAACCGTTCCAACACCACCATATGCTGAAGCACCACCGATGAAGCAGGACGAGATAGCGTCCATCTCATAGTTTTGTCCGTATGTAGGTTGAGCGGACGTCATACGAGCTATTGTAACCATCCCAGCAAGAGCCGACAAAAGACCCATGTTAACGTATGCAATGAAGTATACGCGGTTTGTGTTGATACCCGAAAGTCTTGCTGCCTTTTCGTTTCCGCCTACGGCGTAGAAATGACGGCCAACCGTAGTTTTTGAAACTATGTAACCATAGATAACAACAACAAGCCCAACCCAGATAAGCGAAGTAGGAATTCCTTTATATTGGCTGAGTTTGAACGTTATAAACGCTACGACGCCAACAATTATCACGGTTTGAAGTATAGTTTTAACCATGCTGTCCACAGCATAGCCTTTTGATATCCTTTTCATTCTCGAATAAACAACAGAAGCAATATATCCAAGACTTATAACAACACCTACAAGCAAAGCGAAATAGTTACTTCCTTCTGGGCCACCTAAAATGTCAGGAATATAACCGTCTGCGCCGCCGCCGAAAAGGCGAACAAAGCTTTCGTATTTTGCTATCGACAACGTTTTTCCGTTAAGTACTACGTTTGAAAGACCTCTAAATATAAGCATTCCGGCAAGCGTAACGATAAACGGAGGAACGCGAACATACGCTATCCAATAACCCTGCCAAACTCCTACGGCAAGACCGATTAGAAGCATGAGGATAATTGCAAGAAACATGTTCATTCCGTTTGTCAAGAAAACTGCGCCGAGTGCGCCGACAAAACAAACAACAGAGCCAATCGAAAGGTCGATGTTGCCCCCTGTTAGTATGCAAAGCAACATTCCTACTGCAAGAATAAACACATATGCGTTTTGCGCAATAAGGTTGTTGATGTTTTGCGGAAGAAGAATTGCGCCTCCACTTTGCAAAGCGAAAAACCCAACCACAAGTGCTAAAATTATTACCATGGTATATTTTTGTACAAAGCTAATAATTGTATTTTTTTGAATTGACTTATCCATATCAGTCGTTCCCTTTCTCGTTTTCCTTGATTGAAGTATTTGAACCCTCGTTTGAATGGATTTTATCCGACGCAGAACGCAAGATACATGACATAATCTTTTCTTGTGTTGCATCTTTCACATCAAACTCGCCGACAACGCGGCTTTCGTTCATGACATATATACGGTCGCTCATGCCGAGAACTTCCGGCATTTCAGAGGAAATTATAACAACCGATTTGCCCGCCGCTACAAGTTCATTTATTATACAATATATTTCATATTTCGCGCCAACGTCGATACCCCTTGTCGGTTCGTCCAAAATCAAAATGTCGGGATCCGAGAACATCCATTTTGAAAGCAAAATTTTCTGTTGGTTTCCGCCCGAAAGGTTTCCAACAATCTGTTCAACCCCTGTGCACCTTGTGCGCATTCTGTCGATATATTCTTTCGAAACAGCATACTCTTTATCTTGATCTATAACAAGATTTTTTGAAACATCTTTAAGATTTGCAAGCGTCGTATTAACTCGAATTGGATTTGAAAGAATAAGCCCGTTGCCTTTTCTGTCTTCCGTAACGTACGCAAGTCCCATTGCAATGGCTTGTTTAACCGTCGTCGGCTTACTTTCTGTTCCGTTAATCTTCAAAGTTCCCGAAATGTTTGTGCCGTAACTTTTTCCAAAAAGACTCATTGCAAGCTCGGTTCTGCCGGCGCCCATAAGCCCCGAAATTCCGACAACCTCGCCTTTTTTAACGTTAATCGAAACGTCATTAACAACTTTTCTGTCGGTATAAATTGGGTGATGTACCGTCCAGTTTTTAACCTCGAGAGCAAACTCCTCTTTAACGGTGTTTGTTTCTCTTTTTGGGAAACGGTCGGAAAGTTCACGCCCAACCATTCCGTTTATAATACGTTCTTCCGAAACTTCGTCTTTGCCTTTAACAAGTGTTTCGATAGTCTTTCCGTCACGAATAACGGTTATCTCGTCCGCGACATACTCAACTTCGTTAAGTTTGTGGGTTATGATTATGCATGTCATTCCCTCGGCTTTAAACTGCAACAACAAATCCAAAAGAGCTTTTGAATCGGTTTCATTTAAAGAAGATGTTGGCTCATCAAGTATCAAAAGTTTTGCGTTTTTTGCAAGCGCTTTCGCAATCTCGACCATCTGCTGTTGTCCCACACCTATTTCGGAAACCTTTGTACGCGACGACATCTTAAGATCAACCGTTTTAAGATGTTTGTCCGCTTCACCATAGGTAGTGTCCCAGTCAATTGCGTAGCTTTTGCCCTGCTCGTTTCCAAGATACATGTTTTCGCCTATTGTCATTTCGGGAATAAGCGCAAGTTCTTGGTGGATAATAACTATACCCTTTTTTTCGCTGTCGTGGATTTTAGCAAACTTACACACGTTTCCGTTGTAAAGTATATCCCCAGTATAAGAGCCGAAAGGATACACCCCCGAAAGCACGTTCATAAGCGTAGATTTTCCGGCACCATTCTCCCCTACAAGCGCATGTATATGGCCTTTTTTAACCTGCAAGTTAACGTCGTCCAAAGCACGAACTCCGGGAAAAAGCTTAGTTATGCCTTTCATTTCCAAGATATATTCTGACACTTTCTTCACCTCCGTGTTGTGTTTAAAATCTTAGGAAGTAGGGGCTATGTGTAGCCATCTACACACACCCCTTACTTCCCAAAAAAGGGGCAAGTTATAAACTTGCCCCTAATGTTGTTGAGACTAGCCTTCGAGTTGATCCTCTGTATAGTATCCTGTGTCGATAAGCAAAGCTTGGATATCATCTGCTTCAGCTGCTACCGGCTCACAAAGGTATGAAGGGATAACGCCTGTTCCGTTGTCATATGTTTCTGTATCGTTAACGGGAGGTTCAGTACCTTTCATGATTGCATCAACCATTTCAACTGTTCTTGCAGCAAGGTCACGAGTGTCTTTGAAAACAGACATCGATTGTTTGCCAGCGAGCATGTTTTGAACCGAAACGATATCACAGTCTTGTCCTGTAAGAACAGGATAGTTTCCTGTGTAGTTAGCTTCAAGCGCAAGTGCTACGCCTTGAGCTGTCGAGTCGTTAGAAGCGAGAACTGCGTGGAGTTCTGTTCCATCGGCATAGTTTGTTGCAAGGATGTTGTCGAAACGTGATTGAGCTGCGTCTGTTGCCCAGTTAGCTGTTGCAACTGCTGCTTTTTCTGTTTGGCCCGAAGGAGTTACAAGTGTGCCAGCGTCAACATATGGTTGAAGAATGCTCATTGCTCCGTCGAAGAAGAAGTTGATGTTGTTGTCGCCGGGGTCGCCGGTGATGTATTCGATGTTGAACGTTGCGTCGCCTGCGTTGTCGAGGTCGAGAGCGTCAACGATGTATTGGCCTTGTTTTACACCAACATCCCAGTTGTCGAATGTTGCGTAGTAAGAAACTGCGTCAGAGTCCATGATTAGGCGGTCGTAAGCTATAACAGGGATTCCTGCGTCTTTAGCTTGAGCCATAACTGTTCCAAGAGCAGAACCGTCGATAGAAGCAACAACGAGAACTTCACAGCCACCGGCTATCATGTTTTCAAGTTGCGAAACTTGTGTTGCGATGTCGTTTGCAGCATATTGAATGTCTACTTCGTATCCTGCTGCGATGAGTTGTTCTTCCATGTTAGCGCCGTCTTGGTTCCAACGTTGAAGATCTTGTGTCGGCATAGCAACGCCAACTTTTCCGCCTTCAGCGACAACTTCGCCTTCTGGTGCGGGTGTGGGTTCTGCTTCGGTTGTTGCGGGTTCGCTTGCACAACCAACAATTGCAAATGTCATTGCAACTACGAGAAAAAGAGCTAGTAATTTTTTCATTTTTTTCTTCCTTTCAATCTTTGAAGCACTCATAATTAGTGCTTAACAAAATTTAAGTTCGTATAAAACAAACTATATAGTTTAAGCAACTTTTACGTCACTTACTTGAGATATATTAAACTTAATTTTTACTAAAGTCAATGTTTTACCTCACTTTGTAAACAATACTGTATGTATGCACAATTAGAAGCTTTAAAATTTGGCAATCACAACAATTGAACAAAGCAGAGAATGTGTATTGTGAAAAACACACTGTAAAAAAAATATATATTTGCTCAACTCAAGTTCAAAATTCATGATTTAATTGTAAAACAATTCTTTTTTTTAAAACAACTAAAAGTAAACATTGAGAAGTTTATCGCCATTCACTTAATATTTAGCTTAAAATTAAGTGAAGTTGAGCAAAAATTAATAAGTTATTTTTGCAAAACACTTGAAGAATTAAGAAAAATCTAGTATCCTACTTATAAAGATGTAACTATTAATTAAAATCGACACAATATTCTTTATCATTATTAAAATAAACCCATATCATTTTGAACAACGTCAGAAAGGAGCCGCGCAATGCCGAACATAACCGCTAAAATAATAGCCGACATGCTTGGCATATCCCCCGCCGCAGTATCGTTTGCATTAAACAACAAACCAGGGGTGAGCGCCAAGACACGAGAACTTATACTTGAAAAAGCGCGCAGTCTTGGATATGTCACGACAAGCAAGCAAAGCTCGCAAGTTGTTACAAAAACTATATGCTATCTCGTTGTGGTTGGCGAACTTACAAGCGTGCTTGAACACAGCACGTTTTCGACGTTAGTGTTACAAGGGCTTGAGAAAACCGCCGCCGCTGCAGGCTTTGCCACAACGGTTAGATATCTAAACATTTCACAACTTCAAAATCCGCAAACTCTTGAGTACTTTAGCAACGTTAACGGCGTTGTTCTTCTTGCAACCGACCTTGGGGTACAACACGGTCCACTTCTAAAACCTTTGATGCGTACGATAGGAAACACCCCACTTATAATAACGGACAACGACGCTTTCTCCGACATTGCGGACACGATTTGCAACGACAACTCTGCCGCGGCTCGAACAGCTATACAGCATCTTGCCGAACGCGGATGTAAAACTATCGGTTACATTCGTTCCCGCCGAAGAATTCCAACTTTAGATGCGCGCGAACGCGGAACTATAGGAGCGCTATCTGAATTTAATCTAACCCCGCACACAATCTGGAGTGTTAGTATCGAATCAGACAATGCGTACACCGATATGTTGAAACTTCTTGAATCAAACCCAGATCTGCCGGACGGATTTTTTGTTGAAAATGATGTCATGGCGGTCGCTGCGATTAGAGCTATGCAAACAAAGGGGATATCGGTCCCAAACAAAGTTTCGATAATTGGTGTTGACGACGCGCCGGTAGCCGAGATGGTCATTCCGCAACTTAGTACAATCCGCTCCCACGCAACCGAGATGGGTGAATGGGCGATGCGTTTAATTCTGGCAAGACAACAAGAGCGTGACCAGCCAAAAGCAAAGCCGTACATTCAAGTTCATGTTAAAACCCGGCTTGTCGAGCGCGACAGCGTTAGAAAGTTTGAAACAAGCCTCGATTAGTATCATTAATCAAATTATTGCAAATACTACGTGTCTATTGAAACACCTAAAAAAGTTGCAATAGAATTTGCAAAAAGGAAACCGGAATGAAAAAAACATCTGCTATTTTCTTAATAATTATCCTAAGTATCGCTATTATTGCGTACACCGACCTTGTTTTGCGTCCCGGATATCTTGTAAAAACCATGGTGAAGTTGCCGGTGTTTTTGCTTGCACCCATGATATATTCATTATTTTTTAAAAATTTCAAACCACTTTCATTGATAAAACCCTCGACCAATGGGTTTAAAAGCGGTACAATTCTCGGCATTTTGATATACATTGCTGTTGTTGCATGTTATTTGATTTCAAATTCTTTTGCAGACCTTTCGTCGATTAGGACTTCGCTCGAAAACAACCTTGGCATAAACAAGGACAATTTCTTTTTGGTGGGGCTCTATGTCTGTGTTGTCAACTCATTTTTAGAAGAATGGTTTTTCAGGGGTTTTGTGTTTTTACAACTTAAACAGCAATCGAGAGTAATGGCATACATAGTGAGTTCGACAAGCTTTGCTGTCTATCATATAGCAATTATGGACGGAATGTTCAACGTTGCTCTGTTCATAGTTGTGTTGCTCGGGTTGTTTATAGGAGGATGTATATTCAACTATCTAAACGAGAAAAACAACAACATCTATGCCTCGTGGCTGTGCCATTTTTTTGCCAACCTCGCAATGAACACTGTTGGATATATGCTGTTTTTTTAAAAACAAATATTGCAGATTTTCTGCCTACATAAAAAACAATCAGCTGATTATCTACATTGATTGTCTTAGTTTCTTTTTAAGATACCGACCCAACATTTAACAAAAAACTAAAACAAACCGCAAAAGTTTTAAACTTTTGCGGTTTGTTTGGTTATCTCAATATTTAACTAACAGTTACGTTAATTATTTTTTAGAATAATCAATAAGATTTTTCTTAGACTCAAAGTCAAATAGATGCGAAAGAGCTCCGTCAAATGTGAAGTTAATCTCGTCTCCAACCTTAAATCCACCTTTAAATTCATCGGGGATTTCGGTAACTTGAACGCGTACAACGATGTCGATTCCGCTTTCAGTTGCTGCGTGGAGGTGGATTTCGCTACCCATCATTTCAGAAACGTCGATTTTGCATTTCATCGAATCTTTTCCGGCTTTTCCGATAGTCATATGTTCTGGGCGAATTCCAAGCGCAATTTTTTGAGAATCAACGCCTCCTGCTTTAAGCCCGTCAACAATTGAAGCGGGAAGGGTTATATCTGCGCCTTCAACCGAAACGCTGTATCCGTCGCCATTCTTGGTTAATTGAGCGTCAAAGAAGTTCATTTGAGGTGTTCCGATAAATCCGGCAACAAAGATATTTGCGGGATGATCGAAAACTTCTTGTGGCGTTCCAACTTGTTGGATATAACCAGCGCTCATTATAACGATACGGTCGCCAAGCGTCATAGCCTCAGTTTGGTCGTGGGTAACATATATAAATGTTGTGTCAATTCTGCTGCGAAGTTTGATTATCTCTGCCCTCATTTGGTTACGGAGTTTTGCGTCGAGGTTACTGAGAGGTTCGTCCATCAAGAAAACTTTTGGGTCACGAACTATAGCGCGTCCTATTGCAACACGTTGACGTTGACCGCCCGAAAGAGCTTTTGGTTTTCTTTGTAAAAGTTCTGTGATATGAAGGATTTCGGCGGCTTCTCTAACTTTTTTATCGATATCTTCTTTCTTTTCTTTGCGAAGTTTCAAAGCAAAAGCCATATTTTCGTAAACCGTCATGTGGGGATAAAGCGCATAGTTTTGGAAAACCATCGCGATATCTCTGTCTTTAGGTGCTACGTCGTTTACAAGCTTGTCATCGATGAAAAGTTCCCCCGAGGTTATCTCCTCAAGACCCGCAACCATTCTAAGCGTTGTCGATTTTCCGCAACCAGACGGACCAACAAGAACGATAAACTCTTTGTCTTGAATTTCAAGATTAAACTCGTGAACTGCCGTTACGTTACCTTCGTAAACTTTTTTGATGTTTTTTAATGATACATTGGACATAAACCAAAGCCTTGATAAAACGCGATAATCTCGCATTAAATCTCGCAGACGGCAAAGCAAAATCGCCGTCGCCTTACGACAGGTCTCCACACTGCCGCACCGCAGGCCAAGCGGTAAAGATAAGCCTCCTTCTTTTTTGCAAATAGCTATAATATGGAGTAGCTACCTACAAATCAAATAAAATAAAATATATTTTGAAAAATTTCAAACTCTTAACAAAGAACTTAAAACATTTTCTATAACATTATAACAGTAAACCAAATTCAAAACAACAGTTTTTATCTATTCTAAACACATTTTGGTTATTTGTTATATTATCATACATAATTTTTATTCACAATTCCAAACTTCAATATAAGTCTGGTTTGAAAATTTTGTTTATTCGTTAATCTTTTCAATGTGTAGTAACAAAGCTTTTTTAAACGCCTGTTCAAACAAAGGGGAATCATACCCCGTGTTTGAATTTCTTATCGCTGTTTTTTGGATTAGGCTAACCGAACACATAGGATAAAAACCGGTAGCCAACGCAAAGCACACCACCATAAACTCTTGAATTTTTTCGTCCGATTTGCAACCGGTTGAATATTTCAAACATTCGTGTATCGGCGTTTGATACAACACAATATCTTTTTTAAATTTAGTGAGTGCCGCAAGCGAAACATTTTTTTCGATTTTGGTGTAAAGCACCGCGTATAAATCCATAAACTCGGGTGAGTTTAAAAACGCTCTGGTGAAAATATCCGCTATCTTTTCGTTGCTGTATTCGGTGTCCTCCATAAATGCCCTTGAAAGAATCGCCGAAAGTTTACCCATATAGTGCAAAACAAGCGACAACATAACCTCTTCTTTTGTTTTAAAATACTTGTAAATTGCGGGTCGTGTAAAGTTTGTATTTTTTGAGATAGCAAGAAAATTAAGCTTATCAAGCCCGTCTTTTTCGTATATCTCGATAGCACAGCGCATAATTTCGTTAACCCTGTTTTCAATCTGTTCGCTCGTTCTCGCCCTTTCAAATTCCATATATCGCCCCTCCATTTGTGTATATTATAGCACATAACTTACATATTGCAAATTATAATTGTCAACGACAATTTGTTGTCAACGACAATTTGTTGACTTTGCTAATTTGAAACAGTATAATAATAAACGTTGTGTTAATTAAATTACGGTTATACCGTCGAAAGGTGACTATTATGCAGTATAGAAAACTTGTTAAAAACGGCCCAGACGTTTCGCTTTTGGGTTTTGGTTGTATGCGGTTCCACACCAAGGGAAGCTCGGTTGACAAACCGCTTGCTTTTTCCCAGATGAAGCTTGCGTTTGATAACGGCGTCAACTATTTTGACACGGCATACTTTTACCATGCCGGAAAAAGCGAAGCCCTGCTCGGCGAATTTATTAAACAAAACAACATTCGCGACAAGGTATATATTGCGGATAAACTCCCAGCATTTATAACAAACAAACCTGAACAAATCGAAAAATATTTCAACACCCAACTAAAACGACTTGATACAGACTACATAGATTTCTATCTTATGCACATGCTTTGTAGCCTTGCGGATTGGGAAAAACTAAAACGTTTTGGAATAATAGATTTTATCAACGAGAAAAAAGCTTCAGGGCAAATTAAGTATATTGGGTTTTCTTTTCACGGAAAAGCCGAGGAATTCATTAAAATTTTAGAGGATTACGAATGGGACTTTTGCCAGATACAGTTTAACTATCTCGACGAAAACAACCAAGCCGGCTTAAGCGGACTTAGACGAGCCGAACAACTTGGCATAGGCGTTGTTGTCATGGAACCATTGCGCGGCGGCGCACTTGCTTCAAAAGCCCCCGACAAGGCAAAAGAGATCTTCAAAGCATATAAACAGCAGCTAAGTCCGGCTTATTGGGCGTTGAGGTTTGTCATGAACCACTCAGGGGTTGCCACCGTCTTAAGCGGAATGAACGAGAACGATCACATCGAAGAAAATGTTAAGGTCGCAAACGCCACCGAGGTTAACTCGATGTCACAACAAGAACTCGAGGTTATAGACAACGTTAAAAATGTATATAACCAACTTATGAAAGTTCCATGCACCGGTTGCGGATATTGTGTTCCGTGCCCGTTTGGGGTGGACATCCCCAATATATTCAACGACTATAACAGCGTCTATTTTTTTGGCGGAAGAAGTTTTTTCAAGTTCCAATATGCCGGGAAATGTGCAGGCATTTTGGGTGAAAAGTCTGGTGTTAATGTCTGCACCAACTGTGGAAAATGTAAAAAACATTGTCCACAAAACATCGACATTCCGGTTAGACTAAAAGACGCACACAAAGAGTTAGACAACAAAGTATTGCGTTTCGCTCTTTCAATCGCATCTAAATTTATCGTTAAAAGATAACTTTTACAACGTTGAAATCAACGTTGTAAAAGCAAAACATAAAAAAACGCAAAGGCGAACAGGTTTTCGCCTTTGCGTTTTTTATATGTCATGATTGTCCTATTATAATGTATATTATAATGCTAATCTTCTTTATCAAGCTTTGCCGGTAGAATCAAGTTGAGAACAACCCCCAAAACAACCGCTATGAAAAGGCCCGAAAGGCTAAAGTTAATCGAACCTATCGTTATAGGTATTCCTGTCGATGATCCGGCGGAATATGTCGCCATCGAAACGCCTATGCCTGTGCAAAGGATAACCGCAACGATAAGAAGATTTCTCGAGTTTGAAAAGTCGATATTAGCGTCTACTATCGAACGAAGACCGATAGCCGCTATCATACCGTACAAAACTATTCCAACACCGCCGATTACGGGGTTAGGAATCGAGCGCAAAAACCCACCAAATTTCCCAACAAAGCCCAGGACAATTGCAAACACCGCTGCTAATTCAAGAACGAAGGTATTGTAGTTTTTTGTAGTAGCGAGAACCGCTGTGTTTTCCGAATAAGTTGTGTTTGCGGGTCCGCCAAGAAACCCTGCCGTTAGCGTTGCAAGCCCGTCTCCCATAAGGGTTTTTGAAAGTCCCGGATTTTTCAAGAAATCTTTGCCGACAACCGTTCCGTTACTTGTTATGTCTCCAATATGTTCCATAAACGTAACAATCGCGACGGGCGCAATCGTAAGTATTGCGGTTAAACTAAACTTTGGAATCGAAAAGAACGTTGCTCCTGTCGAAGCGTTTTCAACTGTCGAGAAGGGTATGTTAATCCACGGCGCAGAGGTTATCGCGGAAAAGTCGAGAGTATATAACCCAAACAACGAAAGTATCAAACAGAAGATATATCCCGAAACCATTCCGATAAGGATTGGAACTATCTTGAAAAATCCTTTCGCATATATAGCCGCGCCCAAAATCGACGCTATCGTTACAAGTGCTATTAAAACATCTATGCCGTTTGGTGTGTACGAACCGTCCGCAAAAAAGCTGTTTAGTATTCCGGTCGAGTTATTAACGGCGGCATATCCTAGCCCTAAACCGATTACGATTATAACGGGTCCCGTTACTATGGGAGGAAACAGTTTTCTAATTCGTTCTACCCCTACAATTGAAACTATTACAGAAAACAAGAGATACATAAGCCCCGCGGCTATTATTCCGCTTTGCGCCGATTGAACTCCTTCGGTTGCGGTTATCGCCGAAACAACCGGTATAAATGCAAAGGATGAACCGAGAAACACCGGAACTTTAAAACTTGTGCAAATGTGGAAGATAAGCGTTCCTATACCTGCGCAAACAAGAGCGGTTGAAACCGAAAGCCCCGTTAACATCGGAACAAGAACGGTAGCGCCAAACATTGCAAAAAGATGTTGGACTCCGAGAAAAAGATTTTTTGGAGAAAGCGATGTGTCTCGAGCTGTTTGTGTTGTTTTAGAAGACATTTTGTTTGTTACCTTTCTGTTAGTCGTTTTGTTGAATAATAACTTGGTTTTTTCCATCGAGTTGTTCAACCCAAACCTCAACTTGCTCGCTAGTCGACGTCGGAACATTCTTCCCAACATAGTCGGGTCTTATCGGGAGTTCGCGATGTCCGCGGTCTATCAAAACCGCAAGTTGAATTGATTTAGGACGCCCCGCCGAGATAATAGCGTCGATAGCTGCCCTAACCGTTCTTCCGGTGTGGAGCACATCGTCTACTATAACGACTTTTTTGTCCTTAAGGTCAAGGTCAATTACAACAGAGTTTTTTTGTGTGAAATCAAACTCGATGTCATCACGGTATCTTGTGATGTCGATCTCGCAAACGGGAATTTCCGTTTGTTCGATAGAATTGATTTTTTGGGCAATAGTTCCGGCAAGTGTAACACCGCGTCTTTTAATTCCGGCGATAACTACGTCTTCGACTCCTTTGTTTCGTTCAATAATCTCGAAAGAAATTCTGTGGAGCGCGCGGTTTATCGCAACCTCGTCCATTACCATTGCTTTAACCATTTTTTCAACCATCCTTGTTGTTATTTTTTTGCACAAAAAAACTCTATCTTTAGATGTCGATAGAGTTAAAGGTTTTTTGATAGCTCAAGCGTCAACCACAAAAAAGCGGCAAACAAAACAAGCAGATATTTTCAAACCTTGTCAATCTCTCTGTATCGACTTAAAGGGTTGTTTTCCTAGTTGGAAATGATACCACATCTAAACTCATTTGTAAATAGTTTTTTTAAGATTTTTTATTTTTTTCAACATATCTTTATAATAGATGCTGTTTAACGACATTACAAACTGTTGAAAGACCGATTAATTTTCCAAAACATGTTCTTTTTTTGCCGTCGTTATGGTATATTATATATAATCTCTGCCTTGCGGCAGATTTAAGGAATGGACATTTACTATGAAATATATGAAATTAATAATAAAAGTTACAGCATTGGTGCTTTTGGCCGTCCTGTCTGGTCTTTTGTGGTTTGGCGACTATATTCCAACACAACAACAAGCGATAGCCGGCATCCAACATCCCGACTGGATAGAGTTTGTTGAGCAACAAACGGAGGAAAAACCTTCAAGCGAACCCGCTGTCGATCCTAACGTTATTCCGATTGATGGCATCCTTTCGGAAAAAGACACTCTTCTCTACAACGCTATCATAAACGGTATAGAAGACGGCGAAACACAAGTTATCGTCGAAAATACAAACTATGACGAGCCGTCGATTCAAAAGATAATAAATTACATGGGTTATAACAGCCCCGAATTTTTCTACATCTCTTTTTTTGACACCCATTTTATAATCGACTCATACGGAACAGCGGTCAACCTAACGTACACCTACAGCGCGGCGGATTTGGAACAACGAACAACCGATTTCGAAGCGGCAATTAACCTTGCGGTTAATGAGGTTAAAGCTCAAAACTTTACTACACAATACGAAACAGCGGTTTACATATACGATTATCTTATTAGAAACGTGTCATACGACTACACATTAAGCCGAACCGACATCCACAATGCATATGGAGCGCTTGTCAACAAAACGGCGGTGTGTGATGGATATGCTTTGGCGTTTTCTCTTATAGCCGACCGCGTCGGCATAGACAGCTATGTGATTATAGGACATGACACAGACCCCGAAACCGAAGAAGGCCACGCTTGGAACAAGGTCAAGTTAGACGGAGTTGTGACAAATCTTGACGTAACGTGGGATGACCTAGACCTTGAGGAAAACACTGATGTAGAGATAGCGTCCAACGCGGTTAGTCACGCATATTTCGGAATATCGGATCAACAGCTTGCAATAGACCACATAATTAACAACGAAGTGTCGGTTCCTTTGCCTGCCGGCGAAGACATAAACTGGTTTGACAAAAACGGTTTCACCTGTGCCGATCCTTCCGAAATAACCGACGTTTTAGCAAAAGCATTAAGCGACAACCTTTCGGGGCAAGCGGGATACTTTGAAGTTAAGATAACCGACCCTGAGGAATTTAACAGTTTCATATCGGAATATGAAGGCGGCGTAGACGCTATAATAGAAGCCGCAAACGAACTTCAAGAAGAAAAAGAAGGTCCCCTTTTCCAAACAACCGCGTCGTTCCCAATAACCCATGAAGAAATAGGAACCGTTCTCGTCGTATGCCCTATTGAACAAGAATAATCACAAGACATATTAAAATCTTTAGAGCGTTGTCGCGTTTATCGTAGATGACGCTCTTTTGGGGAATGGACAAATAGAGTTGAGCAAGAAGCAGTTTGTATATATCCCCCGCCACCGGCGGGGGATATATACAAAAATCTCATCACTGCAATTGTCGATACATCTCTTTTTTAACCTAAAATTTGTGTTAAAATGGCTTATTTGCTTTATTTTTAAATATCCCTTGCTATTTTAAAATATGTGTGCTATAATACGTTTCGCGTTCAATTACTTGAATAAAAAAAGGTGGATGGTGCATCCGCCTTTTATTTTTTAACCAACCACCTACACTACAACATTATCTGCTATAAAGGAGCAAACTTGACTACTTTTAAACAACTAGGACTCCACGAAAACATGATGCGCGCTATTGACAAAATGGGTTTTGTCGAAGCAACCAACGTTCAAGCCGAAACTATTCCTTTGATAAGGGAAGGCGTTGATATCCTAGCGCAATCACAAACCGGCACAGGCAAGACGATGGCTTTTGCAATTCCATGTGTCGAACGTATTAACCAAGACATTCCGAGCATACAAGCTCTTATTCTCTCCCCTACCCGCGAGTTAGCCCAACAATGTGGCGACGAGGTTAGAAAACTAACACGTTATATGCCCCACGTTAAAACCGCAAACATATACGGCGGAGGAGACTATAAAACCCAGTTTCGCGAACTTAGACAAGCAAACCTTGTTATTGGAACCCCCGGACGAATCATGGACCACATGAAACGCGGAACGCTAAAACTTAAAAACCTACAGATGATTATACTCGACGAAGCTGACGAGATGTTAAACATGGGCTTTAAAGAGGATATTGAAACAATATTAAAAGACGCGCCGGAAGATCGCCAAACGCTTCTTTTTTCCGCAACTATCCCAAAAGGCATTCTCGAGATTACGCGCAAATTCCAAAACAACGCAACAAGAATTGACCTCGTAAAGGACAAAGCGACTATAAGCGCGATTAAACAGATCTATGTTCAAATACCAAGAAACTGTAAAAACGACGCGTTAAATTTACTTTTACATTACTATAAACCAAAACGTAGCATAGTTTTCGCCAACACCAAAAGCATGGTAGACGAGCTTGCACAAAAACTTTATGATTTTGGCTTTTCCGCAAGAGGTCTCCACGGAGACATGCGCCAAAATCAAAGAACCGCCGTTATGTCCGATTTCAAAAACGGCAAAACAGAAATTCTAATTGCAACCGATGTCGCCGCGCGTGGAATTGATGTAAACGATATTGATTTTGTTTTTAACTACGACATACCTAAAATGTCGGAATTTTATGTCCACAGAATAGGCAGAACCGGCCGCGCCGGAAAAGACGGAACCGCCGTCACGCTTTGTTGCGGTAGACCACAATTTTTAGAGCTTTTAGATCTTTCAAAAAAGCTTAAATGTGAAATCGAAGAAATAGACATGCCGACGGTTGACATGATAAGTTCAAACGACGTCGAGCGCAACGTTAAAACTATCGAACAATCGATAGACAAACAACCTTCATCACACACTCAAATGATAGTTGACCGATTGACCGAGCAAGGTTTTTCGCTTGAACAAATCTCGTTGGCACTTGCCGACATAGCTTTTTCTAGTACAGACAAAGGACTTGTCAACCTGCCTGAATTTAAAAAGAGCAAGCTTGAAAAGCCAAAATCCGGCAAAGGCGAAAAAGGCCGTTCATACAAAAACGACAACACTAACTATGGCAAGTTAAAATTAAGCATAGGCCACACTTCGAGATGTTGCCCTAACCACATTGTAGGCGCGATTACCGAACGAACCGGCATAACGTCGAAACTTATCGGCAAGATTATAATCGACAAAGATTATTCGCTTGTCGAAGTTCCAAACGACATGGTCGAGGCTATTGTTGGCGAAACAGCAAACCTTAAAATCTGCGGAAAATCCGTTTCGGTAACGGCGTATAAGACGGGTTCATACGGCGGAAAAGGTTCAAAATCAAGCAAACATTCCTATTCCGACCGACACAAAAAACACGAAACAAAATACGGCAAAAACAAAAAGATAAGAAACCTTAAGTTTGCCGGTTAACACACTGAAAGGGGCTGTGACGATATGTCACAGCCCCTTTTAACTATATTCTTTAAAATTCC
>CAYJFO010000018.1:0-22593 GCA_964369645.1 uncultured Oscillospiraceae bacterium
AAGAAAGCAAACAAGAAAGCAAAGAAAAAACAGAAAAAGAACCCGAAAAGAAAAAAACAACTAAAAAATAGATAGTTTTTTAGAGGCGAACTCATATAATATTTAATTTTAAATTATATGAGTTCGCTGTGTGGCGTTTGCCACGGCATTTATAAAACAGTAATTCAGGTGTAAAATGGTTTTCAAAAAAGATGTTGGAATAGTAGATACTAAAAACTCCTCCACGGGGTCTAAAAGTAGTACTGATAAATTTAAAAAGATAACAGAAAAACTTGAAACTATAACGGACAAGATGAATAAAGAAGAAAAGATAATTTCAATTAGCAAACAACCAAAAAAGAGGGGTTTTATCGGATTTGTCCAAAAAAATGTTTCAAATATTATAATCGCGCTCATTGTTTTTATTGTGACGGGGTTTATTGCTGTTGCTTTTTTAAATAGATCAAACGCTCCGGAATCGGAAATTCCGACTGGACCAGAACCATCGGTTGAGACTATACCGGTTCAGGTAATTGACAAGGATGAGTATGAGGGGGTTTTGCTTGAAGAAACTCCAAATGCTGGAGAGAAGTATCTTGAAGAAACCATATTTATTGGAGACAGTAATACCAATCGTTTTCAAACGTTTGACGCAGTTCCATATTCTCAAACACTTGCGTGGGACGGAATGGGTATACGTCAGTTTTTAACTAAAAATTGTATTTATTTTTCAGGAATAAGCGGAGCAATAACGATTCCCGAAGCGATAGAGATTGTTCAACCGAGAAGAATTATCTTTAATTTCGGCACAAATGATTTGAAAGATCTTTCGGTAGACGAGTTTATCGAACACTATGGAGAAGCTCTTGACGCGATAGACGAGGCATATCCATACAGTGACGTAATCATTGCATCAATCCACCCGATTGGCGACTATATCGACAAAGCGTTTAACAACGAGGTGGTGAATGAATTTAATGCCGCTTTGCTTGATTTGGCAAAAGAACGTGGGCTTAGATATCTTAACTATTATGAACTTTTGGTGGATGAAAACGGATATATCAAAGAAGAATATGTTGATAACGACGGGTTGCATCTAACAAGAGAAGCAATCGAAGATTTGGTGGACTATCTTTTGACACACAGCCTTGACACAGAGGATACAAGGCCTATGCCGCTTGAAGATATTCCCAATAGAGGGTATCCACCAACCCCCGTTCCAACCGTTCCTCCCGCCGGAGATGGCGGAACAGGAAACGTAACGACAGGATTAAACATAGGATATATAACGTCCCAGATAGTTGCACGAAGCGGACAAAGGGGACTTAACGCCGGAGAAACAACTATGCCGGGTCCTGCTGTTGGATATACTGCTTCGGGCGGTGACGCTTCTGCGGGAATGGAAGAAGTCATTATTGGCGCTGTTCTTGGACAGTTTGCCGGTGGAGGAAATATAACAAACGTCAACGTAAGCTACTCGGCAGCAGATATAACTGTTGCGTTTACTGTGACATACGATATAATTATTCTGGCTCCGGTTGAGCAAACTCCGGAACCTACGCCGGTTCCTACGCCAGAGCCTACGCCGGTTCCTACACCAGAGCCTACGTCGGTGCCAACTCCGGAACCGATACCGGACCCTGTACAGACGCCAGTTCCAGAACCACCAGCGGCTGAAACGCCTGCCCCGGTCGAGCCATCTGTGACAGTTGTCGAGCCAACACCGGAAGCGGTTCCCACCACATAGATTGTGGTTTGAACTTTGAAATATAATAAATGTGAAATAAGTTAATTTAAAAACGGATTTTTGATTTTTCTTAAATCCGTTTTTTGTTGTTTTTAAATAATTAAATTTATGTGAACAATATTAAAAAAACATAAAATTTTACATTTTAAATTGACTTTTCAATATATATAAAATAGAATGTATTATATATGAAATCATGTTGCCGAATTGATAAAATGTGACGAAAATAGTTAAATTTTAAGTTGCGGAGAGACTATATGCCCGAAAAAAGAAAAAACAAAATTATGATTGTTGATGATAATGTCACAAATTTAAACATTGCGCGAAAAGCGTTAGATGAACTTTATGACGTTGTTCTTATTCCGAGCGGGGAAAAGGCGCTTGCGATCCTGTCAAAAGTGCGTCCCGATATTATTTTGTTGGATGTTGATATGCCGGGGCTTAGTGGTTTTGACGTTATAAAAGAGATTAAAAACATGCCTGTGCCAATCTGTGACATACCGGTTATATTTGTAACTGCAAAAGGAGACATTAACAGCGAGTTTGAAGGTCTAAACCTTGGGGCGGTTGATTACATAATAAAACCTTTCTCGTTTCCTTTGCTTCAAAAAAGGGTTGAACTACACGTTAAGCTTGCTTATCAACAAAATGAACTTCAAAATTACAGCAACAACCTTGAGAAGATGGTAAAAGAAAAGACAAGCGCAATAACCGAGATGCAGTATGCGGTTGTCCACGCGTTGTCTGACCTTGTTGAAAAGAGAGATGGCGCTACCGGTGGACATATATACCGGACAAGAACGTTTATGAAGATTTTAATAGACAGCGTTAAACAACAAAATGTATATCCCGAAGAGATACAAAATATAGACTCGGAACTTTATGCACACGCTTCGCAGATGCATGATGTAGGAAAAATATCAATTTCGGACAGTATTCTTTTTAAAGAAGGCCGGCTTAGCGAAGATGAATTTAATATCATGAAAAAACATACCATAATCGGGGAACAAGCAATCTCCTATTCGATGCATGATGTCCAAGATTTTGAATTTTTGAAAGTTGCGGCAGAGTTTGCAAAAACTCACCATGAAAAATGGGATGGATCTGGGTATCCTTTAGGACTTAAAGAGAAAGAAATTCCGATAAGCGGAAGGCTAATGGCTATCGTTGACGTGTATGATGCACTTATCTCGGTTAGACCATATAAGCCTGCGATGAGACATGAAGAGGCGGTTGAGATTATTTTGAAGGATAGCGGAACACATTTTGACCCAAAACTGGTTTCGGTTTTCATGACTGTGGCTGATACATTTAAAGAAATTTCCTTAGATAATGCTGACGGAGGCGACCTATGAGTGGACAACTTCAACTTACCGAAAAACAGATGATCGAAATGTTGTCGATAACAAAGATAGGCTGTTGGGTTTGGGATCTTGAAACGGGACACGTTACATATAGCAAAGAATGGGCCGAGATAGTTGGGTATACCATAGATGAACTGGTTTTTGACGTTTCGACATGGGAAAATATGCTTTTGCCTGATGATCTTGAATATGCAAACGAAATGGTTGAAAAACATGTTTCGGGACAAAGCGAAGTCTACGAAGCCGAATTTCGCATGGTCAAAAAAGACGGAAGCATAATCTGGGGACACGACAAAGGAAAGGTCACAGAATATAACGAAGACGGTAAACCGCTTGTGTTGTGTGGCGTTCTTCAGGATATTACACATATAAAAGCCACAGAGGTTAAACTTCGAGAAAGTACAGAAATTTTAAATCTTGCGATTAATGCCGCGGAGTTTGGTACGTGGGATTGGGATATTGTTGGAAACAAAATCGATTATAATAAAGAATACCTAAGAATGTTAGGATATACCGAACAAGATATCAATGGGTCGCTTGAAGAGTGGGAAAGCATGATATATCCCGCGGACCTTGAAACAGCGTTAACTAATCTCGACGACTATGTAAGCGGCAAAACTCCAAAATATGAATGTGAAATAAGAATGATTCACAAAGACGGAACGCCACATTGGACGAAGGACATAGGAACGATAGTTTCATGGGATTCGGAAGGCAACGCAACAAGGTTAATCGGCGGACATCTAAACATCGACAGTTTAAAACGTTCGCAAGAAAGCCTTGAAACCGCGTTGGAGAAACTTGAAAATTACCAATTGAACCTTGAAGAACAAATTGCTATACGTGCAAAAACCCTTGTAGAACAAGACAGAATGTTGATTGCTGTCAACAATATTTCGCAAAGGCTGGTGGCGTTAAATTCAAGCCAAGACATAAACGAGGTCATTGAACAGTGCTTACACGAGCTGTGTGAAGCAACAAGCAGCAACCGCATCTCAATTTGGCGAAACATAGAGGTTAACAAACAACTTTGTTGTTATCCCGCCCACCGTTCACAGTTTGATTTTGTTTTAGATGAAAATGAACTAATAGCAAAGATGCAAGAGCTTAATTTTGCGGATTTTTCAAGCGAAATGTATAGTGGTATGAGCAAGAGAGAGATTATTGATACCATAATGGGGGATATAATCCCAGGAGATTTTGTTTCATATAGTAAACATCTTCCTACTATCTACGAACATTTGAAAAACGAGAAGATGGTGAATGTATTATCTAAAGATCTTTCGGTTATTGAGTATATATTTATGGCTCTCCAAGGAATTAAATCGCTTATTATTTCGCCGATATATTTAAACGGCGAACATTGGGGTTTTATAGGCATAGACGATTGTGCAAACGAAAGACTTTTTTCCGATGTTGAAGAAAACATGATCTCGATAAGCGGAACTATATTCGCCAACGCGATACAAAAGGTTGAATTTGACGAACAATTGAGGCTCGCCCACGAAGAAGCGCTTATGAGTTCGCAAGCAAAAAGCAACTTCCTTGCCAATATGAGCCACGAGATACGAACGCCAATGAACGCAATTTCAGGAATGGCGGAGATAATTTTGCGCGAAAGCAAAGAAGACACAGTGTCGGAATACGCATTAGGAATTAAAAATGCATCAAGCAATTTGATTGCGATAATAAACGATATACTTGATTTTTCAAAGATTGAATCGGGTAAACTCGACATTGTCAATTCGGAATATGATTTGGCGGAAGCTTTAAGCGACGTTATAAACATGTCAAGGGTCCGGCTTGAAGACAAGTCTCTAAGTTTTTTCACCTACATAGATAGCAACCTTCCAACGAAACTTATAGGTGACGAGATACGAATTAAACAAATTCTCATTAACTTGCTCGTGAATGCAATTAAGTTTACCTCTAAAGGGTATATTGGTCTTAACGTGACGGGCGAATACTCAAAGGGAATAGTTGAGTTGAAATTTGAAGTATACGACTCTGGAATTGGAATAAAAGAAGAGGATGCGAAAAATCTTTTTGACGAGTTTGAAAGGGTCAACACCAAGAAAAACAGAAGCATCGAGGGCACAGGCCTTGGTCTTGCGATTACAAAAAGGCTTTGTGAGATGATGAATGGTTCGATTAAGCTGGACAGTGTTTACAGAAAAGGTTCCACATTTACCATTGTTGTACAACAAGAGTACCTAGACTACCAACCCATTGCAACAGTAAAACAACAAAAAAAGGTGCTTTTGTACGACGCGCGGGAACAATATATCGAATCTCTTATGAAAAGTATGGATAACCTTGGGGTTAATTGTGTTGTTAGCCAAAATCAATCTATGCTTTATGATACGTTAAATGTGGATGAGTATGATTTTATCTTCACTCCGTCGATTCACCTAAGCAAGGTTAAATCGCTAAAAGAACGCCAGGAGTTTAATTCAAGGATAGTTCTTTTGGCGGAAAATGGAGAGATGGACTTTGGGGAGGACTACGAATGCCTTCATCTTCCCGTTTCGTGTATACAGCTAGCAGACGTGTTTAACGATATAACTTCTAGCAACAAAGATACGCTTAGCACATTAAGGTTTGTTGCTCCTACCGCTAGCATTTTGGTTGTTGACGACAACTCGGTCAACCTGAAAGTTGCCGAAGGGCTTATGAAACCATATAGCTTTAAAATCGAAACGGCGATGAATGGTTTAGAAGCAGTCGAGCTTATTAAAAAGAATGTTTATGACGTTGTTTTTATGGATCATATGATGCCGGTCATGGACGGGATTGACGCAACAGTAACGATTAGAAAATTAGAGGGAGATTATTTCAAAAATGTCCCAATAGTTGCGCTGACGGCAAACGCGATACTTGGAACAAAAGAGCTGTTTATCCGCGAAGGAATGAACGATTTTTTAGCGAAGCCAATCGAAGTAACCAAGCTTAACGATATTCTTCTTAAATGGATACCGAAAGAAAAACAAGAATTCACCAAAATAGCCACTCAAACGGTTTCGGTTATCGAAACAGATATAAAGATAAAGAATATCGACGTAGACCACGGCATTAATCTTTTGGGCGGAAGTATTGAAAACTATGTTGACATCATAAGAACATACTATTCCGACGGGTTAAAAAAACATTCGCAGATATTAGAGCTTTACCAAGACAGAGATATAAATGCGTTAAGAACCGAAGTCCATGCAATTAAAAGCGCCTCGGCTTCGATTGGTGCGTTGCAACTTTCCGCTAGCGCTTTAAGACTTGAACAAGCCGCTATTGACTTTGACCTTGCGTTTATCGACAGCAATGTCGAGTTTTTCCTTGATGATTTCAACCATATACTTGAAGCGATAAGAGATTTTTTGGGGTCTTTACAGGTTGAAGACGACGACAAATCAAAAGGAGAGATAGCGGTTATAAAAGAACAGCTTCCAAATCTTGTTGAGGCTATTCAGTTTGTAGAGATAACAAAGATAGAAAATATCTTGGGTCAACTTATCGAGTTTGATTGGGGCGAAGAGGTTTCAAGTTTACTTAAATCGATTCAAGAACATATAAGCTCGTACGAATATGACGAGGCTTTGCCGTTAATAGACGAGATAAACAAAGTGCTTTTTGAAAATAAGAACTAGGTTTAATTTTCGAATTTTGATTTTTAAAAGATACAGCATATTTAATTAGAAAACTTAATATTTCAAAAACATTCGTTTTTATGATTGTGGAGTTAACAATGCATATAAAACGGATGTTTTTTATTTATATGTCTTTAATTTGTCTATTGATTTTATCTGTAAAATAGAGTATAATACCCATTAAGTGGCGGTTGGTGGCTTAAAGTGGTTGAAAGTGGTGAGTTATAAACGTTTTCAACAGAGTTTTCAACAAAGGGGGTGTGAAAGATGTTAACCGGCGAATACTACCATACGATTGATGTTAAGGGAAGAATCATATTCCCCTCGAAATTACGTGAAGAGCTTGGAGAACGTTTTTTCATAACCCGATGGTTGGATGACTGTTTGGTTGTTTTTTCCGAACAAGAGTGGGAAAAAGTATGTGAAAAGCTGAAAAATCAATCGCTTTCCAAGGCAAGAGATATCCAACGTTTTTTGTTTTCCAACGCGTGTTGTGCCGAACCGGACAAGCAAGGGAGAATTCTAATCCCCGAAAACCTTCGGATACGTTCGGGGCTTGACAAAGAGATAGCGATAATTGGGGTCATGGACAGGGCCGAGATATGGGATAAAGAAAAGTGGATTAAACGTAGCGGCGAGATAGACTCCGCCGTTTTCGACAGTCAAATGGAAGGACTGGACTTATAATATGAATGAGATTGATTTTAAACATTTTCCGGTGCTTCTCAACGAGACGATAGATGGTCTTAATATAAAAAAAGACGGGAACTATATAGATGGAACCTCCGGAGGAGGCGGACATTCTTCAGCGATACAAAAACGCTTAAATAAAGATGGAAGGCTTTTTTGTTTTGACAAAGACCCCGATGCTATTGCGGTGCTTAAAGATAGGTTTAAAGAAAATGATAATGTTACAGTAATACACTCGGATTTCTCTCAAGCAAAAGAAGAGTTGCTTGAAAAAGGGGTCATGATAGATGGAGCTTTGCTCGACCTTGGGGTGTCTTCACATCAACTCGATACCGCGAAGCGAGGGTTTTCGCACAGGTTCGACGGAGAGTTGGACATGCGTATGTCGCAAAGCGGAATATCGGCGGAAGAGATAGTTAACACCGCGACATTTGAGCGTCTTTGCGAGATAATCGGGGGATATGGTGAAGAAAAATTTGCAGGGTCGATCGCAAGAAAGATTATAGCTGTTCGTGAACAAAAAGCTATTGAAACAACGACACAACTTTCTGATATTGTTTTATCGTCCGTTCCGCCATCCTACCGAAGAAAATCAAAACACCCGGCAAAAAAAACATTTATGGGTCTTAGGATTGCGGTTAACGACGAGTATAACGTATTAAAAAAAGGCCTTGAAGAGATATTCGATATCATGAATCCTAAAGCAAGATTTTGTGTAATTAGTTTTCATTCGTCGGAGGACAGGATTGTTAAACAGTTTTTCAATTCGCTGTTGATTTCGTGTACCTGTCCAAAAGAATATCCCGTTTGTATATGTAACGGAAAAGCGAAAGCAAAACTTATAACGAAAAAACCTTTAGTAGCTTCAAGTGAAGAGCTTGAACAAAACAATCGCTCGCACAGCGCTAAACTTAGAGTCGTTGAAAAACTTTAATGTAATGTTTGGTCTTGCACTTGTTAAGTAGTTCGACTTGAATTTTTAATAAGTAAAAGTACACAAACTTTAAAAACAAAGTTTTACATTTAAGAAAGGATGGTTATAAAAATGAAATCAAACGTAGCGTATGACCTTAACAGCTTTTCGCAAGATAGCTATGCTCCGAGCATAAGGGTTTTGAAGGTTAAGACCGCAAAGAAAGAGCAAGCATTGCGCAAGAAAAATAAGATTAATCTGGTTATGGTTTTGGAGGCGTTGATTTTGATTTTCTTTATGGCGCTAACGGTAAATAGTAGAACAAGACTTATCGAAGTTCAAACCGATGTCAACAACGCAACCACTGAACTTAATGCGCTTAAAAGTGAAAATGCTTATTATAACTATCAACTTGAAAGCATGGTTTCGCTTAAATCAATCGAGGATTACGCGAGAAACGAACTAGGTTTGATTAAACGCGATTCAAATCAAGTCACATATATTAAACTTAACGACCAAAACAAGATAGAAGTTGCAAAACAACCCGAAACAGGTTACGAGCAACTCAAAGAAATTTGGAATTCTGTAATAGATTTAGTTGTTCAATAATAAAATGTAATTAGCAGACAACGGACAAATGAACTTTTGACAAAGATTTTTTATTAAAGTGTTTTGCAAAGGATGTGTAAATAGACTAAAATATCATTATTTGTTATAATATAATAGTATTATTTAAAACATAAAAACTGAGTGTAAGAAAAAAGTTTGAAAACAAACTTTATAACAGAATGTTTTGTGCTTTAAAATCATACGATTTGAATTTCTAACAGCGCAAAAGCGCCTAAAACGTTGCGGCTCTAATGTGAACCACTAGTTTATATTTTGAAACAAAGTTCCGCAGTGAAGAAAGGATAGACATAAATATGAGCAACAAAAGAAATAGTGTGAACGACGAAATAGGGATGAAGAGAAGGATTGCGTTTGTCATTACAGTTCTTTCTGGTTGCTTTATTTTTTTGATTTTTGTGCTTTTTAATATATCTGTTGTGGGTTACGAAAGATATAGCTCGCTTGCTCTGTCGCAACAACTTCGCGACACAGTAATAGCGGCGGACAGAGGAACTATATACGACCGAAATATGAATGTGCTTGCGGAAAGCGCGCCCGTGTGGACGGTGGCTATCTCTCCGCTTGAAATTGACGTGGACGAGAGAGAAGCTGTGGCAACTGCCATGGAGATGTTTTTGGAAGTTGACAAGCAAACCGTTCTTGAAAAGTGTGAAGAGAACACTTATTATTCAATTATCAAGCTTAAGGTTGACCAACCGGTTGTAGACGAGCTCAGGGCATATATTTCAAATCAAGGTTTAAGCGGAATTGCGTTTAATGAAGACACAAAAAGATATTATCCATATGGCAACTTTTTGGCGCAAGTTTTGGGGTTTGTTGGAACAGATAATTATGGTCTTTCGGGGATAGAGGCATATTATGACGACTATTTAAGCGGAGTTTCGGGAAGAGTTGTCTCGGCGAAAAACGCCCTTGGAAAAGACATGGACTATGAATATGAGACGGTGTACGACGCACAAAAAGGAAACAACCTAATCCTAACTGTAGACGAGATGATACAACACTATCTAGAATCGGCGCTTGAAACGGCAGTTAAGGAACATAACGTCAAAAATCGCGCAAGCGGAATAATAATGAACGTCAACACAGGTGAGATACTCGCCATGGCGACAAAAGGGGATTTCGACCCAAACGAACCGTTTTACATATTTGACGACGAAACACGGACTCAAATAGAAGCGATTGCCAATGATGAGGAAAGAGCGGCGGCAACGTCGCAAGCACAACAGCTTCAATGGAACAACAAAGCGATACTCGAGCTATATGAGCCGGGTTCTGTTTTTAAAGCCGTAACTGCGTCGGCGGCGCTTGAAACGGGCAACGCCACGCTTAATAATACTTATCATTGCTCCGGGGAATATCACGTCACGGGCGATGTTTCGATAAGTTGCGCAAACCTTGACGGCCACGGAACTCTCGATTTCCAATCAGCCCTCGTGAATTCGTGTAACCCGGCGTTTATACAGATGGGTATAGACATGGGGATTGAAAATTTTTATAATTATTTCAGAGCTTTTGGCTTGACCGAAAAAACCGGAATAGACCTTCCGGGCGAAGCGACAAGCATATATTACAGAGAAAGCGAATACGGCATAGTCCAGCTTGCGAGTAGTTCGTTCGGGCAATCCAACGCGATTACACCGATACAGATGATAACGGCGTTTTCGGCGGTCGTAAACGGCGGATATCTCGTTGAACCACATATAGTTAAAGAGATTGTGGACGACGACGGAAACGTTATTGAAAGTTTCGGAACAGAGGTTAAAAGACAGGTTATAAGTGCCGAAACTTCCGAAACGATGACGGGGCTTTTGCAACAGGTTGTAAACCTTGCCAACGGTAAAAACGCATATGTTGCAGGTTACAGGCTTGGCGGAAAAAGCGGAACTTCGCAAAAACTCGGCGGAGAAGAGGGGGTTTATGTTGCGTCGTTCAGCGCAATTGCCCCGGCAGACGACCCCGAGATAGCTTGTTTAATTCTGCTTGATGAAACCGACAGCTATTCTATATATGGCTCAACTCTTGTAGGGCCTGTTATAGCCTCGGTTATGTCAAACACCCTTTCTTATCTTGGTGTAGAGCCTATATACACCGAAGAAGAGATACAAAACACCGACGTGTCGGTTCCAAACGTCGAGGGCTATTCGTTAACCGCCGCGTATTCAAGGCTTAACAGCGTTGGGCTTTCATATTTCGTAGTGGGCGAGGGGACAGAGGTTTTGCGCCAGTTCCCCGAAGCTTGGCAATCAACTCCGCGTTCATCTTCTGTAATACTGTACACTGAAGAGATTGAAGAGGAGCAGATCGTTGAAGTTCCAAACGTGTTGGGGCTTACGATAACCGAAGCTACCGAGATTCTTAAAGAGTTTAACCTTAACATAAAAATGTTAGGTCCCATTTCGGACCAAGCTATTGCGGTTTCACAAGACTATCAAGCAGAATCTTCTGTTCCGGTCGGAACGGTTGTTACGGTTGAGTTTGTTGATACCTCTACGCAAGATGATGCGATATAGTTTTTAATATACGAATTATTTTTGTATATTCGGAGAAAATAATGAAATTATATGATATAATAAAAAGAATTGAGTTTGACGGTGAGGTTGCAGACTGTGAAGTGTGTGACATCGTTATAGATTCAAGAAAAGTAAAAAAAGGTTCGCTGTTTGTTTGCTTAAAAGGTAAAAAATTTGATTCCCACACTATAGCTAAACAGGTGCTTGAAAACGGGGCATGTGCGGTTGTTTGCGATCGAGACCTTTCGCTTGACAGGCAGATTATCGTTAAAGACACAAGGGTGGCAAACGCGGCACTTTGTCAAGCTTTTTTTGGTAACCCAAACGAAAAGCTAAAGATAATTGGGGTTACGGGAACAAACGGAAAAACGACTGTCACAAACATTATAAAACAAGCGCTTGAAAACTTGGGCAACAAATGCGGCCTTGTTGGTACGATATGTTGCGAGGTTGCGGGGACGGTTATTCCGGCAAAGTTTACAACCCCCGAGCCGTGGGATCTTGCGGCACTTATGGATAGAATGGTTAAAGCCGGCTGTGAATATATGATTATGGAGGCGTCGTCCCAAGGTTTGGAACAAGGGCGGCTTTTTGGGATTGATTTTGACGTTGCGGTGTTCACCAACTTGACGCGAGACCATCTTGACTATCATGGGACGTTTGAAAATTATTATGGCGCAAAAAAACTTTTGTTTAACTTTGCAAAACATGCCGTGATAAATATAGACGACGACTATGGAAAGGCGCTTGAAAGCGAGATAAAGATATCTAAAACTACCGTTTCGGCAAGTTTGAACGATTCGGATTACACAGCAAAGAGTATAGAGTATTCTATTTCCGGCGTGAAGTTTATTTTAAACGGCACTGGATTTGTCGAAAGAATTTCGGTTAACATGCCGGGGGTTTATTCGGTTCAAAACGCTATGCTTGCGGCGTGTAGTTTGTTTGCGCTTGGAATAAACAAACAAGCTGCTTGCGAAGCTGTTTCCAACACACGAGGTGTCAAGGGAAGATGTGAGGTTTTATATTCGAAAGATGATAAAACCGTCATATGTGATTTTGCGCATACGGGAGACGCCCTCGAAAATCTTTTAAGTTCGATTAAACCGTTTGTAAAGGGCAGAATGATAACTCTTTTTGGTTGTGCGGGGGACAGAGACGCCGCAAAACGCCCCGATATGGCAAGAGCAGTGTGTCGTTATTCCGACATAGTGGTGCTTACGTCTGACAACCCAAGAACCGAAGATCCGATGGTTACTATAGATCAAATCAAACAACTCATCGAAAGCCATGATGTCAAGTTCACGGCACACCCCGACAGAAGAAATGCGGTTATTTGGGCGCTTGACAACATAAAAAAAGATGATGTTTTAATGTTGTGTGGCAAAGGCCACGAAGATTACCAGGTTCTTGACGGGTGTACGATATATTTCGATGAACGAGAGATAGTAGAGGAATATTTCGCAAATTAATTATTAAAGGTATAAGTTTTGCCTTTGCGCAAAACCGATTCGATATTGCGGCTCTGATGTGAACTTCTGTTCACATTGTGAAAGAAAGATTCATATTAAAGAAAGGACGGTTATAAAAATGGTTCCGATAAAGTTAAAAGATTTAATAAAAGGTGTTGGAATTACAAACAATCCCGAGGCGGATGTGGTTGATGTTGTTACCGATTCAAGAAAGGTTACAAAAGGCTCGGTGTTTGTTGCAATTGTTGGCGAACGACTTGATGGAAACGACTATGTCAAACAAGCATTTTTGCTCGGAGCGATTGCGGCAGTTGTTTCAAGAAGATGTGATAGTGAGATAGAACAGATAGTTGTAAACGACACAAAGGATGCGCTTATCCAGATGTCGGGGAACTATCGCTTGAAGTTTAATCCAAAGGTTGTTGGTGTCACCGGAAGCGTTGGAAAGACAACAACAAAAGAGATGTTGGCGGCAATTTTTGATAGTTTTGGAAACACACTTAAAAACCAAGGAAACTTTAACAATGAAATAGGGCTTCCGACGACTATATTTAATATGAATAAAGAAACAGAGCTCGCGGTTCTTGAGATGGGGATGTGCGCTAGCGGTGAGATTGAAAAGCTTACACTTGCGGCACGGCCAAAAGTTGCAATTATAACCGCAATTGGGCTTGTTCACATAGATACTTTGGGTTCGATTGAAAATATTTTAAAAGCAAAACTCGAGATTGTTGAAGGGCTTTCAAAAGATGGAATTCTTGTTTTAAACGGTGACGATGAGATGCTTTTAAGGGCAAAGAACGATCTTGAAGTTGATACCGTTACTTACGCAGTAAACAACCTTGAAGCGGATGTTGTTGCAAAAAATATAATGACAAGAGCAATGTCCACAGAATTTACAATTAGCGACAGGATAAGTGGTTCGTTTAATGCGATGATACCAACCGTTGGGATACACAATCTTCTTGACGCGCTTGCAGCTTATACCGCGGCTACAAGGATAGGCCTAGATCCAAAGCGTGCCGCCGAGGCACTTAAAAACTATCGCCCAACCGGCATGCGCCAAAATATAGTGTATCATGACGGGATAACCGTTATAGAGGACTGTTACAACGCTAATCCTGATTCTATGAAAGCCGCGCTTGAAACGCTTTCAACTATGCGAAGCAAAGGGATTAAAATAGCGGTTTTGGGGGATATGCTAACGCTTGGAGAGATTACACGTGACGCACACAAATCTCTTGGGGTTGTCGCGGCAAGATGTGGAGTCGATGTTCTTTTGTGTTATGGCGAAAACATGAAATATTGTGCCGATGCTGCAAGGGCCGCCGGGGTGATCTGTGTTGAGCATTTCGAAAACAAAAGCGCAGTTGCAAAATACCTAGCAAAGACAGCACATTCGGGAGACGTTGTTTTGTTCAAGGCAAGCCGAGGACTTAAACTTGAGGAAGTAATCGAGATGTTCTATGAGATAGAGCGATAGACAAATTTGCATTAAGCAATAAAGTTAAATGATAAAAAAATATCTGTCGACTTTGTTTAACGTCAGTTTCTGACATAAGCAAGATGGTATTATATTCGGAGGATACAATGAATAAAACAGCAATGCTTGTTTGCGCTTTTGTCGCAATAGGGCTAACGGGAATATCGGGATATTTCCTTATCCCGTGGTTAAAAAGGCTTAAGTATGGCCAAACTATAAACAAAATCGGCCCTGTTTGGCATCAAAACAAAGAAGGAACCCCTACAATAGGCGGACTTATGATGATTTTAGGCTCTGCCGCCGCACTTATTGTCGGATATATAACACTAATAATAGATATGCCCGAGTTTCTTAACGATCAATATAAGATTGAAAATATACGGCTTTTTTCGGGTTTTGGCGTGGCGCTTGCGTTTGGATTAATTGGATTTATCGACGATTATACAAAGATAGCACACAAAGAAAATCTCGGACTTACAGCAAAAGGCAAACTGGTGTTACAGTTTTTTGTGTCAACCGTTTATGTAGTAGCTATGTATTATTTTGCGGGAATAGGAACGGCGGTTGAAATTCCTTATCTCGGAACTATCGAACTTGGTATTTTTTATTTTCCGATAATGGTAGTTTTTGTTTCGTTTTTTGTCAATGCGGTTAACTTGACCGATGGAATAGATGGGCTTGCGGGAAGTGTCACGTTTTTTGTTTCGCTCGGGTTTATCGTTATCTCGGCGTTTGTTGGATATTACGGAACAGGACTGCTTGCAACCGCTATCGCTGGGGCATGTATTGGTTTTGTCATATGGAACTTCTACCCCGCAAAAGTTTTTATGGGGGACACTGGGTCGATGTTTTTGGGTGGCGCGGTTGTTGCTATGTCGTTTGGGATTTCGTTCCCGACGATAATTGTTCTTGTTGGGATTATATATCTTTGTGAAGCTCTTTCGGTTATGATTCAAGTGTCGTATTTTAAACTAACCAAAGGTAAAAGAATATTTAAGATGACCCCAATCCATCATCATTTTGAGATGAGCGGATATTCCGAAATAGCAATTGTAATTTTATTTTGCTTTATAACTGTTATCGGTTGTGCGCTAGCATTTTTCGCAGTAACATTATTTTAAATAGGGTGATAATTTGGAAAGAACTTCAATCAGACGAAAAGGATTAATAAATAATTTTATAGCAAGGGGTAGCGTAGATATGCCGTTGCTTATCGTGACGCTAATTCTTGTGGTTTTCGGGCTTATAATGATGTTTTCCGCAAGTTATGCGAACGCTATTTATTATCAAGATAACGCATATCACTATATAAGTTCTCAACTTATATACGCAATTATTGGATTAATAGGCATGTTTATAGTGTCTAGAGTGGATTATGGGATAATTCAAAAATTTAACTGGATTATCTATTTTCTATCTCTTATATTGCTTATAATAACGCTTTTTATGCCCAAGATAAACGGAGCAAGAAGGTGGATTATATTCGGCGGATTTACGTTCCAACCATCTGAAGTTGCAAAGTTTGCTACGATTGTTTTGATAGCTTCGTTGGTTGCGAGATATCCCGATAGAATGAGAAAATTAAAATATGGTTTTTTCCAGCCGCTCTTTTTCGTTGGTTTGTTTTTGGCGGTCACGTTAAATCAAACCCATCTTTCGGGTTCGATAATAATTGTTTCGATAGCGTTTGTGATGATGTTTGCCGGTGGAACAAAACTTAGGTGGTTTATTGTAAGCGGCTTAATTGTCTTGGGGCTTGTTTTACTTGTTCTGTTTGCTATGAACATAATAGATGGCTCGCAAAGCGAAACGGCTATTGTTGACGGTGAATTGGTTTATGAACCACAAACTTCGTCAAACCCTATTATAGCAAGAGCACAAGACAGAATTGGACTTTGGCTCGATCCTTTCAACCATGAACTTGGATACCAAACGGTACAGTCGCTTATTGCTATTGGTTCGGGTGGGGTTTTCGGCTTGGGTCTTGGCAACTCTCGTCAAAAACATCTATATGTCCCAGAGCCGCAAAACGACTTTATTTTTTCGATAACGTGTGAAGAGCTAGGGTTTGTCGGTGCGGTTTTTGTCATAGTTTTGTTTATGTTGTTTATTTTTAGAGGCTTTTCGATAGCGCTAAAAGCACGCGATAAATTCGGAGCACTAGTAGCACTTGGAATTACGGCACAAGTAGGAATTCAAACTATCTTCAATATAGCGGTTGTTTCAAACACCGTTCCAAACACAGGGATAAGCCTTCCGTTTTTTAGCCAAGGAGGAACGTCGCTTGTAATACTACTTCTTGAGGTCGGGGTTTTGCTTTCGATTTCGCGGTCGTCCGAGTCTAATTTTAGGTGAATGGAATAAGATATGAAAGTTGTCATAGCCGCCGGCGGAACTGCCGGACATATAAATCCAGCGCTTGCAATTGCAGGAGAGATTAAAAAAAACCAACCGAGTTCCGAGATTGTCTTTGTGGGGCGCGAGGACGGAATGGAAAAAGATCTCGTGCAAAAAGCCGGATATAGACTGTTCCCGATAGAGATGCACGGGTTTATGCGAAAACTATCTTTAGAAAATATACTGTTTAATATAAATTCGATTAAATGTGTTATACTATCCGAAAAAAAGATAGGAGAATTTTATAAACAGTTTAAACCGGACGTAGTAATAGGTTGTGGCGGATATGTCAGCGGGCCGGTTTTGCGAAAAGCTGCCAAGATGAAGATACCGACAGCGATACAAGAACAAAACGCAATACCCGGAATAACAACAAAACTTCTATCCAAAAATGTAGATATTATTTTTGCGGCGTCGGGCGAGGGTTGCAAAGCGTTGGGGCTTGAACAAAAAACAATAGTTACTGGTAACCCGATAAGGCTTGAATTTTTCACAGCAAATAGAGATATTTTAAGAAAACAATGGAACGTTAAAGACAGAGTTTGCATAGTTTCTTTCGGCGGTTCTTTGGGTGCGCGAACGATTAATAGTTTGTCTGCTTGTCTTATGTCGAAACATCAAAACAGCAAAAACATTTTCCATATCCACGCAACGGGGGGATATGACAAAACGTCGTTTGCCCAAAGCGCACAGCAGTTTGGTGTTGACATAAACTCAAAAAACATCAAGATAGTTGATTATATAGACAACATGCCCGAGTGTCTTGCGGCGGCCGATCTTGTTATCTGTCGAGCGGGGGCGCTTACGATAAGCGAACTTGAAGCGTCGGGCAGAGCGTCCGTTTTAATTCCGTCTCCAAACGTGGCGGAAAACCATCAATACTATAACGCGTTGGCGTTAAAAAACGATGATGCTGCAATTTTATACGAAGAAAAAGATATCGACTTTGAGGATGTTTCACAACAGATTTTTAAACTTGCAACTGACAAGCAAAAACTTATAAACATGGGTATAAACGCAAGGAGTAGGGCAAAGACTGATAGTTCAAAAAGAATCTACAACGAAATAGTAAAGTTGATTGAAACTAAATAAAAAGGGAATGTGATTTCTATACAACAGAGAAACAAATATAACCAAAGAAAGAGAAAAAAAAGAAAATTGTCCGCGAAGGTTAAACTGTTTTGGTTTATCTGTTTTGTCGGAGGTTTGTTTGTTTGTGCTTTGTTTATCTGTCAAACCGCGACGATATCTGTTATTGGAAACGATGTTTATACCAAACAAGAGATAATAGCGGCGTCGGGGATTGAAAAGGGCGACAATCTTTTGTTTATATCGTCAGATAATTCTGAGAAAGATATTTATGCACAGCTTTCATACATAGAACAAGCGGCGGTAAGAAAACAGTTTCCCAACCAGATAAAGATTGAGGTTATAGAGTCTAAAGAAAATGTAAGCGTTGTTACAAACGAGGGAGCTATAACCGTTTCCAAGAAATTAAAGGTTCTTGCAGATGTTTCGAAGGATCAAAACGAGAACATAACGGTTTTTGGACTTGATCCAACAGAATATGTAGTCGGTGAAACGTTGGTCGATCAAGATCCCGAAAAGATTATCTATCTTGCAACGATTTTTGACGTATTAGATCAAAATAATGCTGTGAGCGAAATAACCGAAATAGACATATCGGACAAGCTTAATATCTTGATAAACTATCAAGACAGAATAAACATACTTCTCGGAACGGCTGGGGATGCTGAATATAAACTGCTTATTGCGCTTGAAACTTTGCAAAATAACATCGACCCCGGTATAACCGGAAATCTTGATGTTTCGATAGCCGGACGAGCGTTTTTCAGCGAGACGGTCTATGTCGCACCAACGCCCGAACCTCAACCTGAGACAGAAGAGCAACCGGAACAAGATGAGCAAGAACAATAAGTGATTTTTGTAAAAATGGATATAAATTACAATTTATGGCGTTAATGTCACAAAAAAAAGATATTTTTTTTAATAGTTTTTCAACTAAATGTTGAAAATTGCATTAAAATATGGTATCTTATATAAATAAAGGTATATATATCTCTATGTGGGGAGGGCTTTTTTTGAACTTCGCGTTTGATAATGAATCTGCATTTGCAACCAACATTAAGGTAATAGGTGTTGGGGGCGGCGGTGGTAATGCCGTAAATCGAATGATTGAGTGTGGTATGCAGGGTGTCGAGTTTGTTGCTATGAATACAGACAGCCAAATTTTAAAGTACAGCAAGGCTAACTATAAGCTTCAGCTTGGGGATAAGCTGACAAAAGGAAAGGGTGCCGGTGGGGATCCTGATAAAGGCAAGCGTGCCGCCGAGGAAAGCCGAGAGGAGATAGCCGCGACGCTTAACGGGACCGATATGGTTTTTGTAACTGCCGGAATGGGCGGAGGAACCGGAACGGGTGCCGCGCCGGTTATTGCCGAGATTGCCAAAGATATGGGTATATTAACGGTTGGTATTGTAACCAAACCGTTTCATTTCGAGGGCAAAAAAAAGATGGAGACGGCGGAAAACGGAATATCCGAGCTTAGAAGAAACGTAGACTCGTTGGTGGTTGTTCCTAACGAACGTCTTAAAAATATCTCTGCCGAAAAATTAACGCTTACAAATGCGTTTGAGATGGCAGACAACGTTTTAAGACAGGGCGTTCAAGCTATATCCGACTTAGTAAACGTTCCTGGAATCATCAATCTTGACTTTGCAGACGTGCTTTCTATCATGAAAGGCGCCGGAAATGCCCACATGGGTATCGGAAAAGGTTCCGGACGCGACAAGGCAGAGGCTGCGGCGATTTCTGCTATATCAAGCCCGCTTCTTGAAACAACGATTAATGGCGCAAGGGGTGTTATTATCAACATAACATCTTCTTCCGATGTAGACCTTCAAGCGGTTGAAAATGCGGCTTCTATGATAACTGAGGCGGCGGACAAAGACGCAAACATCATCTGGGGTATTGCTCTTGATGAATCGCTCAAAGATGAGTTGCTGTTAACCGTAATCGCAACAGGGTTTGACCAGGGACCGCTCTATTCCTCAAGCGCAGACCAAAGCCCTGAAAAAAAGCTTGAAACGTTTGAACTTGACGACAGCGACGACAACGATTACCAATCTATTTTGGATATACTTAACAGCAGACAGTTGCCAAACGAATAGTATATAGCGTTTGTGTGCAACGATTTGCGATTTGATTTATTCCTAAATGATTTAGGGGGAAAAACACGTAAATCTAAAAAAGGAACGGTATAAACAATGAACGATAATGAAAAAATGTATCATATAGATCTTTCGGTTCAAGATATCGAAGGAGCAAAAATAGCAATTATACCGGGAGATCCCGGAAGAGTTCCCAAGATAGCAAAACATCTAGAAAACGCAAGACAGCTTGCATTTAATCGAGAATACAACAGTTATTTGGGCGAGCTTTGTGGCCAAAAAGTCTTGGTCGTGAGCACCGGAATAGGCGGGCCGTCCGCGGCTATTTGCGTTGAAGAACTTGCGATGATTGGGGTAGAAAGCTTTATTCGAGTTGGAACGTGCGGAGGAATCAACACCAAAGTTGAAGCGGGTGACGTTGTGGTTGTTAACGGTTCGATACGATTTGAGGGCACGTCTAAAGAATACATGCCGATAGAATTTCCGGCTGTGTCAGACTTTGCGATAACAACAGCCTTAAACCAAGCGGCACAAAACTTAGGGTATAAACATCATGTTGGAATTGTGCAATGTAAAGACTCGTTTTATGGGCAACATGCTCCCGAAAGAATGCCGACAGAACCGGAACTATTATACAAGTGGAATGCTTGGATAAAAGGTGGAACACTTGCTTCCGAGATGGAATCGGCGGCTTTGTTTGTTGTTGCGGCAACTCTTGGAGTAAAAGCCGGGGCGGTTATGCATTGTGTTTGGAACCAAGAACGTGAAAAACTTGGACTTGGAAACAAAGAGGATCATGACACCGAAAAAGCAATTTTGGTAACTATTGAAGCGGTACGATTGCTTTTAACGGATAAACAATCGTAGCTTTCAAAAATAGTTAAATGTACACTTTTAAGTCTTTAATAATATTTGTATAAAAAGGAGGTGGCATCATGGATTATAATCCGGACAGATATGACAACAGTTCAGATTCTACATACGAGACGGGAACGTTTTCGACAAGGAGCTTGTTATCAAACTCGACAAACGGCGGAGCGGACGCGTTTAAAACAGCAATGTTAGGTTTTGATAAAGAAGCGGTTTTGATGTATATCGACGATCTTTGTCATGATGCCGCGGAGCAAGAACGCAAGCTATATCAAATTATTTCAGATCTCGAGAAAAAGAACAAAAAACTTTTGACCGAGATGAGCGATGTTAAAAACCGATATGATAGCTTGTCTGACCAAGCAAATGCCGGAGTTGACCCTGCGGCCATTGAGGAGCGCGAGCAACTTTTTCAACAAGCAATTAACATGTTGCAAGAGAAGGTTAACGCACTTACGGGGGAACTTAATGTAGCAAGACAATCGGCTGCGTCCGGTATGCAAGGAGCGAGCAAAGCCGAGATTGAGAACTATATTCGTGAGATTAACAAGCTCCAAGAGGCTGTTGCGATTGAGCGCAACAACAGGGATTCGGCGCTTGCGAACCTTCGCAAACTTAATTCTCAAATATCACAACGCGACAACCAGATTAACCAGATGCAAACACTTATTCAACAAAAGGATTATGCGTCGTCCGAGCTTAAAAATAAGATAAACTCGCTTAACAACGCGTTAACTCAACTTAATGAGGCGCAATCACAAAATCCTGAACTTGAACAGCAAAATGCTTTGTTACAACAGCAACTTGATGATTACCAAAATCGTTATGAGGATTTGCTTTCAAATTCAAAAAAAGCCGAACAAAGCGCAAAATCTTTGTTTTCAGATAACGAACATCTTAAACAAGAAGGATCTGAAATTCAAAATAAGCTTGCGGAATCTGTTAAAAAGAACGAAGATTTATCAATTTCGCTTAACGCATTGGAAGAAAACTATAAAATATTAAAACTTGAAAACGAAGCTTTGAAGAATAAAACGCTAAGTTTTGATAAGTTCTCGCAAGAATTGAACGAGAAAACGGTTCAACTTGAGAAACAAACTCAGTTTTTAAGTAACGAAAACGAATCGTTAAAGGTAGCAAAAAGTTCAGCTGAGATGTTGGCGAAAAAATATGAAGCTCAACTAGATGAGATTAAAAACAAAAGCGAACAATTACAGCATAAAAACGGTGAGTTTGAAAGCAAGAGCTTGGAACTTGAAAATAAAAACATCGAACTTGCTAACAAGAGCGCCGAGCTTGAGCTTAAAAGCAAACAACTTGAAGATATAAACGCTGAACTTGCTAGCAAAAGCTTTGAGCTTGAGAATGAAAAAACACAACTTATTACTAAAAAGTCAGAACTTGAAAGTGAAAAATTTGAACTTGAAAACAGTAAAGCTGTTCTTGAGAGCGAAAAGTTTGAACTTGAAAATAGAAAAGCTGTGCTTGAGAGCGAAAAAAATGAACTAATAAATAGCAAAACTATACTCGAAAATGAAAAAGCTGAGCTTGAAAACAGTAAGGCTGTGCTTGAACAAGAAAAGGTCGAACTTGAAAACAATATGACTTTACTTGAAAGTCAAAAAGCCGAACTTGAAAATAGTAAAGCTATGCTTGAGAGCGAAAAAGCTGAACTTGAAAACGAAAAAGCTGAACTTGAAAAC
>CAYJFO010000019.1:0-21821 GCA_964369645.1 uncultured Oscillospiraceae bacterium
AAAATCTTGGTTTTATCAGAAATATCTATTGTGTCTAAATCAACCGCAACAATTTCGGCACTTTTTAACAATTTTGGTATTTCACCAAGCGAGCAACCCCCGTCTGTAAGCTGCCGTTTAAGCTCTGTTCCGAGTTGTCCGCGAGATCCAGTAATTAAAATCTTCAAGACGTCGTTTCCTTTCGTTATACCTTTTTGTTAGCAATTGTAAAAAGATATTTTCCGTATTCTGTTTGTTTAAGTTTTTCGGCAACCGAAAGAAGCTGTTCTTTTGTTATGAACTTTTGGCGATATGCAATCTCTTCGAGACACGCTATATATAAACCTTGTCTTGTTTGAACCGCTTCAACAAAGTTAGACGCCGCAAGCATCATTCTGTGGTTGCCTGTGTCAAGCCACGCCATTCCGCGACCAAAAAGCTCAACCTTAAGTTGGCCGTTTTCAAGATAATGGTTGTTAACCGCGGTTATCTCGATTTCACCTCTTGCAGAGGGTTTAACGTTTTTTGCTATGTTAATAACGTTGTTGTCGTAGAAGTAAAGCCCCGGAACAGCATAGTTGGATTTTGGGTTTTCGGGCTTTTCTTCGATCGAAAGAACGTTTCCTTCGCTGTCAAATTCAACAACTCCCATTTCATTTGGGTTGCTTACGTGATAGCCAAAGATAGTCGCACCTTGTTTTCGCGAAGCCGCCGCTTTAAGACGTTCGCTAAAACCATAGCCATAGAAGATGTTGTCGCCGAGAACCAAACAAACGTTGTCATCCCCTATGAAATCCTCGCCGATAATAAATGCGTCGGCAAGTCCACGTGGGTGTTCTTGAACTGCATATTGAAAGTTAACTCCTATTTCGGAACCGTCCTTCAAAAGTTCCCTAAAACCACCTATGTCACGCGGCGTAGAGATAATTAGAATGTCCTTTATTCCGGCGAGCATAAGCGTTGATATCGGATAATAGATCATAGGTTTGTCGTAAACCGTTAACATCTGTTTTGAAACCGCAATGGTAGAGGGATAAAGCCTTGTACCGGCTCCGCCGGCGAGTACAATTCCTTTCATAATAAAACATGCCCCTTACATTTTTTTATTTCTTTAGTTTATATCTAAATTGCCAACCCCATTTTCCGAAATATTTAAACATTCCTTTGATGAGGATAACAAAATATTTTAAGCTTTTTGCGGAAGAACGCTCCCAAGCATGATATACATAGGTTTTGGGGTAATAGACCGTTCGTTTAATGTTTTTTGCTCGCCTTGTTATGTCCATATCCTCGAAATAGATAAAAAATCGCTCGTCAAAACCACCGATTAATTTATATATATCAGTTCTTATTCCGAAAAAACATCCCGTCGCAAATTCTATGTCTATTGTCTTTGTAAGATCTTCGTCAAGCATCTGGTAATGTTCAATTTGGTCTTTAAGTGCATCGCCAAAAATACGTCGTCCGACAAGTGCAGCAACGGTTGGGTTGCGCTTTGGAAGGAGTTGATCGGTTTTGTCGGGGTTTAATATCTGTGGTGTAACCAACCCGATATCGGGATTTTTATCGAAAAACGTCGATATATCGGACAAAACATCCCTGTCGATTACTATGTCGGGGTTTACAACAAAATGATACTTGCTGTTTAAAAGTTCGAGAACTTTGTTGTGGCCGTATCCAAAACCTTTGTTGTCGGGGTTTTGGATCGTTATAATTTCGGGAAATTCTGCTTTTAACTTTTTAAGCGTTTGATCTTCCGAGTTGTTGTCGATTACGTAAACCGTCATATCAACATTTTTTGTATATTCTAAAAGACTTTTAACCGCGTCTTTGCATTTATCGTAGCATTTATATGTAACTATTGCTGCGCTTACTTTTGTTTTCATATAATATTTTTCTAACCTTTTGTTTAATTAAAATCCGAGGTTTTGCTCAACAAGTATAACTTTTATGCGGTTTGCAATTCTTTGGAACGAAAGAGTTTGGTATATGCAACAAATTCTTGCAGGGCTTTGGCAATCCATACATACTCCGCTTTTCACGCAAGGGGTTGCGGTGTTTAATCTTTTTGCGTTGAGTGGAGCGGCCGTTTCTTTAAGTCTTTTTTCTGCGTCGGCAAGCGTTGGCACAACCTTGTTTGTTCCGGCGACAATAATAACGTTTCGAGGTCCATGGGCTAAAGCGGATACCCTGTTTCCGATTCCGTCTACGTTGTAAAGCTCTCCGTTCTCGGTAATTGCATTACTGCTTGAAAGATAATAGTCGCAAGCTTTGGTTCTCATGGCGATTTCAAACGCTTCTTGTTCACTTGCGTTGGGTTTAAATCTATCAAGAAAACTATAGTTTCCGCTGTTTTTTAAAAGTCCTGTTATATCACATTCTGCAAGAGTCATAGAACCTCCGTGGGCTACCGTGCTTCCCTTTGGAATTAACGATTCTACAAGTTCTCGTGCCGCCTCTTTAGACGATACTTTGTAAACTTCGATTCGGTTTTTTCTAAGATTTTCAATAGTTTTTCCGATGTTCATAACAAAACTCCTATATTTTATTTTTAATGTAGTTTAAGGTTGGTGAACCTTTCTCCCCTCTTGCTTCTATATGGAATTTGTTTGAGGATTTAATCAAATTTGTCAACGTTTTGTGCCCGAAGTTTCTAACGTCAAAATCGGGGTTGCTGTTTTTAAGGAACGTTCCAACTTTGCCAAGGTAGACAAAGCCGTCGTCTTCACAGTTGTCGTCGGTAAACTTAATAATAGTTTGAATAAGTTTACTAAATTCGTTGCTGTTTTTTGAAAGCGCTTCCTCGTTGCTTATAACCTCGAGATATTTAAACGATTCACAAGCGGTTATAAACGGTTTTGGGGTTTTCTTTTCTCCCATTCCGACAACTACCATTCCCGATTCTCGAAGTCTTGAAGCGAGTCTTGTGAAATCACTGTCGGAACTTACGATGCAAAAACCATTAACGCTTCCCGAATAAAGAATGTCCATAGCGTCGATTATCAAAGCCGAGTCGGTTGAGTTTTTGCCACTTGTATAAGAGTATTGCTGTATCGGAGTTATCGAAAAATCAAGAAGAACCGATTTCCAAGATTGCATCTTTGGCGTCGTCCAGTTGCCGTAGATACGCTTTAACGTTACCTTTGTGTCGGGGTAGGTTGAAAGTTCTTGAAATATATGTGCTATATATTTATCCGAAACGTTTTCTGCGTCGATTAATAGCGCCATTTTATTTTCATTTGTTATCATCAAAGGTTTATCCTTTCGTGTTTATGTCGGAACGCAAAATCTCAACTGCTTTTCGATATCCGTTTTCCGCAACGGTGAACCAATCGGAAACAACAGGCTCAAAAGTTTTGTCTATAAGTTTTGCGAAATAATCTAAAAGTAAAGGGTTTCGCGCTAAAAGAGGTCCCGAAAGCCCTGTTGCATAGAAGTTTTGTTTTACTATTCCTTCAAGTTTTGTATAGTTTTTAGATGAACAGATCTCTGTCGTGAAAAAAGGTTTCTCGTGACAGACAACTTCAAGCGAAGAGTTTAAACTTCCAACAACAGGATAGTTTAAAACGTCAGAGCGCATGATATATTCATCATAATTTCTAGTTGAAATTTGTTTTACATTAGTATCGAAAAAACCTAGCCCCTCATATTGGTTGCCCGAAAGGTCGGTTATGTTTTCGCCAAAAAGCGCAAACGAATTACCCGTGCAAAGCATGGGCTTGTTGTTTGCAATAAAAGCTTTTATGTCGTCTTTGAAACGTCGAACGTCTTTGAGCGCCGCAAAAAGGCTTTTTTCGGTGCCAGCACCGATATAGATAAAATCTGCGGTTTCAAGTTCGGTGTATTCTTCGACCGAAATGTATTGAATTTCAAGAGTCTTGCCGACATCTTCAAAACGTTTTTGTAATACCGACAAGTTGGCGTAGTCGCCATATAGGTTTAAAAGATCGTGGTATAAAAATATCGCTTTCATATGTCTTTATTGTCCTCCCCCTGTAAGCATTCTTACTCGACTGTTGAATTTTGGCATGTCGGTAAAACAAGTAAGGACAAATATATCTCCAACCGAGTCGCCACAAAGCTTGCCAAAAACGACATCGATATCGGTGTCGTAGGTGATTTTATCAAAAGAAATTCCGGCAAACATAAGTCGCAACATAACGTCGTTTGCAAACTTACCCGAAACAAAGATTTTCTTTATACGAGGGTTGTTTAAAAGTTCAAAATCAATATCCCAAAGCCACGACATATCGTTGGCTATATATTTTCTGCTTAATAAATCGACAAGAAGATATACAGAGATCTCGTCGGCATCGCTTTTGAGGATGGCGGAAATCGACTGGTTATATGACATCGAATTTTCATGTTTGCTTAAAAGAGAAACGGTTTTGTGTCCGCCGATAAAACGGCTTTCAATTCGTCCGCTTTTTATAAGATATCCGCCAAGGCTTTGTGACACATTCTCGCCCGAAAGGCCGAAAATTTCAACACCGACCGTCATGGCGGCCGCAATGTTATATCCAAACATGCCACTTAAAATTTGAGGTTTTATGACAAACTTGTCATCCAAAACAAAACTTTTGTCTTGAATCGCAGTAACCGCATGGGTCAGCGGTTGGTGGGTGAAACCACATGATATACAGTTAAAACTTCCAAGATGGTTGTGTACTCGATAAGAGTATGAAAGCCTTCCTTTGCAAACTGGACAAAAAGCACCGTCGAAATAAGCGTGTTTCGTGTCGAGCGGTTCGCAAAGTGCCTCGCCCCTAACTCCGAAATAAAGGCTGTTTTCGCGACCTTGTCCATACGACGCAACAAGCGGGTCGTCGGCATTTAGAATCAAGACAGAATCTTTAGGCAACCCTTTTTTAAGTTCACCATAAACAAATTCAGAACTTCCGTTTCTCGTTAGTTGGTCTCGGTTTAGGTTTAAAACAACGATAGCGGTAGGGGAAAAACCGGAAAAGCTATATTGACAGTATCTCTCGTCGCTTTCAAGAACCGCTATGTCGGCTTGGACTTCGCCTTTAAGATTACAGTTCCTTAAAAGAACCGTAGCAATTCCCTCGATTTGGTTACTGCCTTGTTTGTTTGTAATTGTTTTTTTACCTGTTGTTTTTGCAACTTCAACTATAAGTTCGGCGGTTGTTGTCTTGCCGTTAGAACCGCTAACCGCAACCACAATTTCGGGCATTTTTAACTGCGAAAGGACAGCCGGACATAGCTTTAACGCAATTCCACCCGGAAAACTACTTCCTCTACCAAGTTTTTCAAGTAAATACGAAAGAATTTTACAAATTAATATTGCTAATTTCAAATTTTGGCTCCATAATAATATTAAGATTAATTAAGTTTAGCTTGTTTATATCATTATAATAACAGAATTCCCTGTTCAATACAACAAAATATAACGTTAGAGTTAGGAGATTTTTATGTGCGTCCCTTTAAAAGGAGATATTTTAGAAAATTTCGACATATTTGGGAGAGAGGCTATAGAACGAGGGATTGTTAAAACGGTAGGGGACCCGTACGAAACGTTTGAAAATACCCCGAAATTAATATTAACTGCGTTAAGGCTAGGCGCTACAAAGTGTTATGAAATAGAACCCGAAACGCTAAACGCAGCACACCTGGCAAAAGCGTCGTTGAAACAGCTTTCAAGCGAAGATATTAAATCGGAATTAGAGCGATTTATCGTGTTGGAAAATGCGGGGAAACATTTTTCAAATAACAAAGAGATTTGGTTTGAAATTTTTCCCGAGTTTAAACCGTGTGTTGGGTTCGAACAACACAACCCGAATCATTGTTACGATGTGTTTCATCATATAATGGCGACTGTGGACGCGGTTGAGCCAAAGCTTAATTTAAGGCTTGCCGCCTTTTTTCACGATGTTGCAAAACCTCTTTGTCTTACGTTTAACGAACAAAAGATGGGACGCTTTTACGGTCACACCGACAAAAGTGCGAGTATTGCAAAAGACATACTTGAACGCTTGAATTTTAACGATGATTTAATTATCAACGTTTGCAAATTGATTTCGTTACACAATATATCAAAAAGGGATAGCGATGAATACGCGAAGATGTGGATTATGAAAAGTTCGAAACAAGATGTTTTAGAACTTTTGGAGCTTGTTCGTGCCGATTGTTTTTCCCACGACAGTTGTTATCACGACAGGCTTTTGACTCTTTCGGGGCTTAAAGCAAGGATTGAAAAACTGCTTTTGGAAGACAGATGTTTCTTTGAGAACGAACTTGATATAGAAGACAGCGACCTTATAAACCTTGGAATTCACGAACAAAGTGTTATTGAAATGACAAAAACAGCGCTTTTACATAAAGTTGTGTTTGATGGCATTGAAAACAAAAAACAGCAGTTGAGCGAAAAGGCGATTGAGATTGTCAATTTGGGGATTTTTTGCGACACCCCGACACCATAATTTAGTGGTGTATACAAAATGTTTTAAGAATATAATAATTTGATTTGTTTTTTTTGCTCTTAAATGTTAAACTTATCTTAAAGGTTGGCCTTATAGAAACAAACAGTTTTTGTAAAAAAGCCGTTAAAGTATTATTTTGTTCTAAATGGGTGTTTATGCGTGAAGCTGTTGGAAAAATAACTGAATCAATTGAACTGCGCTGTGCCGCCGAAGCGGTATGGCGAATTTTGGTTGATGTTGAGAGTTATGGCGAATGGTTTGACATAGACCGAAAGCAGACGCTAAGAACGGTTGAACCGGAGTTTTGCGAAGGTGGACGCTTGGTGTTTAACGATTTAAAAGCTTCAAGCAAGATAATAACCACCTGTAGAAAAAACAAAGAATTGTCGTTTGGAGACGATTTTTCCAAAGAAACATTTTTACTGCAAGAAACCCAAAGAGGCGCGAAACTAACCGTTACGATAGAACTTGCTGAAATAGAAAATTTAGACATGGCGGTTATAAAATCCAAAGCCGCGGCTATGCTACGGTCTATTAAGCTTTTGGCATATGATCGAAACGAGGGAAGTTTTGAACATAGCCCAAAGAGAAAAGATCGAAAGAAAATCCCGATAACCACAAGGGTTTTCACAATAGTGTTCAAAGGGTATAAAACAGCCGAGCTTCACGACACAAGCCGTGTGCGAATAAAAAGCCAGATTAATCAAGAGATAAGTCCAAACAGGTGGCAGACGATGGCGGGGGCGCTGTTTGCTATTGGCTTGTTTATAGTGCTTATTTATACGACTGCGATCGACAAACCGGACGTTGTGCGGTCTTCCGGACTTTCGATATATCAAAGCGAAACCATAACAAAACAGGTAGTTGAAACAATCGACTTCGATGAAACAAAACTGTTCTTGGAAAGAAATTTAAGCTGTGTCGGAATGCCGGTTTATGATGATTTATTTAGTTATTCTTCGGTTGATACGTTTAACGGCGAACCGGCAGTTCAGATGTTCATTATGTATGATACACACAACATCGTAAGAAGATATGGTGTTTTAGATTATAAACAAAGTTACCAAAGGTACTATGGCGAGATCAAGAACTTTTGTGAAACGATATCTCCCGATATGACATATACCGAGATTGAAACTGTTGTGGGGCAAAAACTTTCGGGATTTGATGTCGATAAAAACGGAACAGCAAGATATTTTTTCGGAAAGATTGACGAAAGACGAGATATCTTTGATAGATATATCTATGCCGAACTTGTGATAACAATCGACAGCATAAACGACGTTGTTAAATGCGAATATTACTACCCACCGATACTCTCGGGCAACCTTCCGATTAACGATCTTTCAACGAGCATAGAGCGGCAGTTCTCGGAAGAACGCGAGTATGAGGCATCAAAACTCTACGGAGATAGGGTAGTTTTGTTACAAGGTCTTTCAAAGCAACAAGTAGAAACTGTGTTGTCTGTCGATGGAGTCGAGATAACGGACAACGAGTACCAGTATGATGTTCCTCCTCCGTATGACGACAACGAGGCCCAAGGCTTCACATATAAGGTTTTATATCAAGATGATATAGCAGTTTCGGTTGTGTTTGTGAACAACAAGCTTTTAACCCTCGAAAGGGACACACTTTTGGAATCGTTGACAGGGGAGCTAGCTGTCGGAATGTCGGGGAACTTGGTTGAACAAAGAATGGGGATTGTTCCAACAGCGATATATACCGATGGCGAAAGCATAACATGCGTATACGGAACAACGGGCGCAATTGATTTCGCGCAAAGCGAAACTAACGAGTTTATAGAACTTCTTCGGCAACAAGCGCCAATATCAATCACGTTAGAAACAGACGAGATGACGGTTATCGAAATTTTGTCTAACCAATAGGAATAGGTTTTTATTTATGGAAAACAAAACTTGTCAAGTTACCGTTCATGTCAACGCATCAAGGGAGGATGTTTGGGGTATAATAACCTCGCCTGCCGAGATGGCAAGTTTGATAGGAACTGAGATTAAAACAAAATTTAAATATTTCGGCGATATTGTAAATGGAAAACTCGGAGCCCTTGACAGGGTTTTTGAGGTTAGAATAAAACCACACGATATCGAGATTTTTGATGAGAGAATAAGGGTTGGATTCCGTGTGACGCAAAACCCCGATTTTTCGTGTGAAATCCTTGCGGTTGCGATAAGCTCGGATCCGACCGATGCTGAAAACGCCCCCGAGATTTTGACAGAGATTTTAAGAAGGGTTAAAATTACGAGCGAACCTGTCGCCGAAACCCCTGTCGAGTATTCGGGGCAAGAGCTACAAGATTCGTCATATCAGCCTTTTAAATATAAAGCTGAAAAAAAACCAGTGTCCGCCGCCGAAACAAACGAGCAAAAACAACAAACATACATCGTTCCTCAAACTACTTTTCAAAAGCATGTTGCGCCGTTTTTGGTATATGCGGCAACCGTTGTTGTGGCAGTTTTGGGGATGTTCACGTATAACGAGATGACAACTGCTAGGGCGCCGAAAGTGGATATCGAAATATTGAGCGAGTTTGTGACGTTTGAAAACGTCGGGACTATAAAGCTTGGGGACACAAGGCAGACGGTAGAAACCCTTTTGAAAACTTCGGGGGAGGAAAAAGATGGAGAGACTTTTTATAAAAGTCTTGAAATCTTACCTGTGGGGGAAAGTAGCTTTCAGACCTCTATCGGATATGACAACGTCGGAAACGTTAACAGAATAGAGTATATCGATCTGTCGATAAGCTCTGCTATTGAACCGTTGGTTCTATCGGGCACGGGAGAAGTTACCCCCGAGATGTCGATGTTTGATGTTGAAAATGCGATTGGATCAGACGTATCTTTGTTTAGGAACTATATCGACGCTAATGGAAACGAGATGTTAGAGGTCCATTTTGGATATTCCGATCCGTTTGCAAGTTTTAGCAACGCTTTTAAAGGAGAATACGCTGTATATATCAATAGGACAACGGGCGAAATAAAGCGCGAACAACTTAAAGAATACGAGGGGTATGACCCGCTTTTGATCTCTTCGCTTGAACAACATCCCGCAAGCGCTCAATATTCAAACTATGATGAGTTTATAACGGATAGATATATAACGCAAAAGGCGGAATTTCTTGCTAACGACTATAGTAAAGGTGATCTTGGGGCGGTGTTTGATGCGTCGCTTGATATATACAGCACGGTTAACAACAACCTGTTGCACAACGTCAATTCTGCACAAGGACCGCTTGTCGCAAATAATTTCCGAGATGCTGGAAACTATAAGTTAACGGCGATACTAGACGAGAACGGCGCGTTTAAACTTGGGTCGTTCACCAACATGAAGCTCATGACAAAAGAGGGCATGTTAAACGAAACCAGGTTTAGACAGGTTTCAAGGGATATGTCTAAAGGCGAGATAGACGCTATTATGCCGGTTCTTCCGACCTCGATTATTTTTGATGTTAACAGCATAACATATTGTTACGGAAGATACCTTGAAAGAACCGAGGTCGACCAACAGTTTGAAGTTATTGTGGTGTATGACAAAACGACGATGGTAGCGGAAAATGTCTATATCAATGCACAACTTGCCGAGGGCGGAACGAGCGGACTAATAACGACGCCTGAAGAGGCAACGCCGGTTCCAGAGCACCAAGGCGAGATGCCACCGTCGGCGGGGGAACAACAACAAGCTATCGAACAAGAACAACAACAAGAAGAGCTTGATCCAGGCCAAACGGTGTCGGATGATGGGGCACAAACAGACACAGAAAACCAACCAGCACAACCCGAAAGCGATGATACTCAAACGGGTGAGCAAACACCGGCTTAAAAATCGGATATATGAAGGAATAATGCAAAAGTTTTTTCGGGGGATAGAACAAAACATGTCTAAATTAGTGATGAGCACGGTTCAAAAAAGAATTTTTAACGTCGTTTCGACCGAACAAAGCTATTATAACAGCGACATAGCGTTGAAAATTCTTCATTTCTCAACCTATTCATTTGTTATATTTACAATTTTTTTAAGCGTAATAAACCTGTTTTCGGTTGAGATTATCAAGCAAACGGAATATTATTTAAATTTTTCGTTGATTATTTTTGGCATATTAACTTTTGAGATGTTGATATACACGGTTTTGGTCAAATTCTTTTTGGGGTTTGACTTTGCCCTTGTTATGTTACATTCGGCTTTTTGTTATGTTGTAAATATTTTTACGGGATATTGTTTTTTTAGGTGCCTTTGGAACTGGATGCTTGAGGGATATATCGTTTACAACCTTGATTATGTTTTTATTTTAGATCGTGTTATACAAAATTCACTTGGATTTGCCGCCATGATACTTGCCGGATATCTCATTATTATGATTATAGGGGTTATAAACGACAGGGTGATCGCCCCGAACATATGGAGAATTGCGGTTATATTTCCGATTATAGCGATGTTGGTATCGGCTTTTCTGATTATATTTATTCCGCGTTCCCAGGTGTATAACTACTCGGTTGTTATATGCCAGGTATACTTTGGTTTTATGATATACCTTGTTGTTAGGTATATCGTTCAGATGTTGTTTCATTTTTTGATGGTGTCAAATGTTTTGGAACGACTTGAAAGACCTAAAAAAGTTGTCGAAAAGGTAGATACAAAATATTTCGGAAAAGTAATGACTATCGAGGACAGATACAAGAGTTCTATCGAAGCGGCTGGCGAACGTTTTAAATTTGCAAAGACAGTCGGGGATTCACTTGCTACGGCGACACAAAACGGAATTAAAAATATTAACATGAAGTTTGCCGTTCCGGAAAAAGCGAAGAAGGTTGTCGTTGTTTCAAAACCACCTTTAGAAAACAATAAACCTGTCGACGATATCGAACTTAAAGAAATCAAGATGCTTGCAATCGAAAATGATAAAGTAAAACAAGATATCGAAAAAGACAAACAGCCAAAAACCGACGAACAAACTGTCAAAAGTGTTGAACAACCAACGACACAAATTAAAAACGACGACGGTCAAAAAATACAAGAGAACCACCAAAACAAAGACGAAAATCAACAAGAAAAACTTGAAAGCGAAACGTATAAAGACAAAAACGAAGGAACAGAAAAAGTTGAAGTTGAAGTTGAAGCTGAAGCTGAAGTTGAAGTTGAAGTTGAAAATAACGATGTGAGTGAAACTGAGAAAACTGAAGAAAAACAAGAAAGTGAAGTTTTAAGCGACGCAAAAGAACATCAAGACAAAGAAAAACAAGAGGACAAAGTCGAAATAGGTCAAGACGAAAGCAAAGAAAAACAACATACCGAAGGCGAAATAGTTAAGGATGAAAGCAAACAAGACAACAGCGAAGACAAATCGTCCGAAATTCCAAAAGAACCCGGCATTTTTAATATGTTTGATAAACTAAAGAAAAAGACTGACGACAAACCAAATAATTAACAAAGTAAGGAATACTAAAAATGAAGTATGACATAGCTATTGTGGGAGCGGGTCCTGCGGGAATATTTACGGCGCTTGAATTGGTACGGAACAAATCTAATCTAAAGATTATAATAATTGAAAAGGGCGAGAAAGTTTCAAAACGTCACTGTCCGAAAGATAAAACAAACGTGTGCGTAAACTGTAAACCGAACTGTCACATAACAACAGGTTTTTCGGGAGCGGGAGCGTTTTCGGACGGCAAATTGTCGCTTTCATATGAAGTTGGGGGCGAACTTCCCGAACTTATAGGAGCGGACAACGCTCAAAAACTTATCGAGTATACAGATAAGATATATCTCGAGTTTGGAGCAGACCCACATATCGAGGGTATCGAGATGACGGACGAAATTTTGGCGATTAGAAGAAGGGCGATTAAATCTAACCTTAAACTTGTAGACTGTCCAGTTAGACACCTTGGAACCGAAAAGGCGCAGATACTTTATGAAAGTATCGAAAACTATCTTTTGCAAAACGGAGTTGACATTCTTTTTAATTCGTACTGTGAAGATGTTATAATCGAAAATGATGTGTGCACCGGTGTGTCGGTTTTTGAGCGAGATAAAAGCCGAACTATCGAAGCGAAAGAGATAGTCATTGCAACGGGTAGAAGAGGTGCCGATTGGCTTGAACAGCTTTGTGAAAAAAAAGGCATATTCCACAAACCCGGAATAGTTGATATTGGGGTAAGGGTTGAAGTTCGCAACGAGATAATGGATGTTGTCAACCGTGCCCTTTACGAATCGAAACTTATCGGATATCCGTTGCCATTTAAAAATAAAGTTAGAACGTTTTGTCAAAATCCGGGTGGCTTTGTTAGCCAAGAAAACTATGACAACGACCTTGCTGTGGTTAACGGGCATTCATATAAAGACAAAAAAAGCAACAACACAAATCTTGCTGTCCTTTGTTCCCATCGTTTTAGCGAACCGTTCAACCGTCCGATAGACTATGCGAAAAATATCGGAGAACTTACAAACATGTTGGGTGAGAACAGAATTTTGGTTCAAAGATACGGAGATATTTTGGATGGGAAAAGGACGTGGACGCGCGAACTTAGCATGTCAAACGTCAAACCGACGCTTTGTGACTGTGTAGCGGGGGACATAACCGCCGCGATGCCATATCGAACGATGGTTAACATAATCAACTTTATTGATGCGGTGGACGGGGTAGTCCCAGGATTTGCGTCAAGAGAAACCCTTTTGTATTCGCCGGAACTTAAATTTTATAGCAACTGTGTTAAGATGGACAAAGATCTTAACACCAACATAGGACATTTATATTGTCTTGGCGATTCGAGCGGTTGGACAAGGGGACTTATGATGGCGTCGGTTATGGGAGTTTTACTCGGTCAAAAACTTTCAAAAAGCTACAAATAAGCTCTGTCTTTCGCGGAGATCATGGAAATACTCCTTGCCTCGCTTCACTCGACATTTTGCGCCGATTTTGTAAAAGCTGTAGTATTTCTTAAAGTTAAAGCTATATCGAACGCAAAATAAGATTAATTTATATTAAAATATCGTTAGGGTAGGTTAGATTAAAGTGGAATATATACTTGTACATGATCTTGGAACTTCGGGGAACAAAGCTACACTTTTTGGAACAAACGGTGACATAATACAAAGTACTATTTTCGATTATCCAACGTTTAAACCCGAGTCGGATTTCTTTGAGCAAAACCCAAATGATTTTTGGGAGGCGGTTGTTAACACAACTAAACAGATTGCCAACGATATTGATGTCACAAAAATTATTGCGATTTCGTTTTCGGGACATATGCATGGAATGATACCGATGTCAAAAGACGGAAAAAATCTATATAATTCGATTATATGGACAGATGGGCGCGCAAAACAAGAAACGCAATGCCTTGTTGAAAAACTGTCGGTAGAAAGAATTTATGAGATTACAGGTCATAGGCCGTTTCCGATGTATTCTATTGAAAAGGCTATGTGGATTAAAAACCAACGTCCTGATGTTTATAATAGAACATACAAGATCTTGAACAACAAGGATTTTGTCATATATAAAATGACGGGCGAGTTTGTGACAGACCATTCCGACGCTTCGGGAACAAACGCATACGATATAACAAAGAGATGTTGGTCGAGCGAAATTCTACAAGCGGCGGAAATTCCAATAGAACTCATGCCGAAAATACTAGACTCGACCGAAGTTGTAGGCCCTTTAACCGAACAAGCAGCATTACAATTGTCTCTCCCCGCCGGAATACCAATAGTTTGTGGCGGAGGGGACGGTGCTTGCGCGAACGTTGGGGCGGCGAGCATTGAAAACGGCAACACATATTGTTGCATGGGAAGTTCTGCTTGGATAGGCTCGACCGACGACAAACCGGCAACGGGAAGCGATATGCGCCTAATGACGTTTGCCCATCTTATCCCAAACAAATATATGATTTGCGGTACGATGTCGGCTTGTGGGCTCTCATACAACTATATATTGGACAAACTTAACATAAAACCAAAGCCGGACAAGGATATCCATCAAGTTGCAGAAGACATGTTGAAAAGCTCTGAGATCGGCGCAAACGGAGTTTTATATGTTCCGTATCTTAACGGAGAAAGATGTCTTTATTGGGACAGAAAGGCGAAAGGAGCTTTTCTTGGGTTAACGGCAACCGACAGCGACAGCGACATTTTGCGTGCCGTTATCGAAGGCGTTTCGCTTCAACTTTCGGCCATTCTTGATGTTTTCAGACAGATGTTTGATGTTAAAGATATGAACTTAATTGGCGGAAGCGTAAACAGGACATGGATAGGAATAATGGCGTCTGCGCTTGACGTGGATATATATTCTGTATCGAATAGCAGATATGCAACGTCAATTGGTGCCGCCGTGGCGGCCGGTGTCGGAGTTAAAGTGTTTGAAGATTTTTCCGCAGTTAAACTGTTTTTAAAACGTGAAGATAAATTTTTCAAACGAGAGTATGACACTAACTTTTACAACCAAAGAAAAGAACTTTTAATCGAAAGTTATGAAGCGCTAAAGATATTAAATCACAAGCTTTAATATAGAGGTGGATAATGGATACCAAAAACAAAAATATCGAACAATTTATAACAGAGCTTTGTTCCTCGTCCCCAACTCCGGGCGGAGGCGGAGCGTCTGCTGTTGCGGGCAGTCTTGCTTCGGCGCTAGGTAGTATGGTTGCAAACCTTACAATCGGAAAAGCAAAGTACAAAGAATTTGAACAACAAAACATAAAATCCGGCGAAAAAGCGAAACAATTAGCGCTTAAAATGCTTGAGATTTCCGATCTTGACGAACAGGCGTTTTTGCCGCTTTCCAAGGCTTATTCGTTGCCAAAAGAAACAAAAGAACAACTTGAACATCGCGACGAAGTTATGGAATGTTGCTTAAAAGAGGCGGCAAAGCCTCCATTTATGATGCTTGAAACGCTTGACGAGATAGCTTCAATTCTCGAGCAACTTTCAACCACTGGTTCGATAATCGTTTTAAGCGACATTGCGGTTGGAGCAACGCTCGCGAATTCGGCGGCGGTTGGTGCTTCAATTAACGTTTTAATCAACACAAAATCTATGGTAGACGCCAAGTATAAAACTGAACTTGAAACTAACGTTAGTAAACTTGTCGCGTCAGTTAAACAAAAAACAGAAAAAGCCATCGCAAATTCAAACGATAGGCTTTTTAAATAGTAATATTAAATTGTTTAAACTTTATTCCCCGATAATTTTAATGAGCACACGCTTTGTGCGTTTTCCGTCAAACTCTCCGTAAAAAATCTGTTCCCACGTTCCAAAATCTAGTTTGCCATTTGTTATGGCAACAACCGTTTCGCGCCCCATAATCGTGCGTTTAAGATGGGCGTCGGCGTTGTCTTCAAAGCCGTTGTGGGCATATTGTGAATAGGGTTGTTCGGGCGCTAGATGCTCAAGCCACCGCTCAAAGTCGCTATGTAATCCACCTTCGTTGTCGTTGATAAAAACGCTAGCAGTTATGTTCATTGCGTTAACAAGGCAAAGACCTTCCTTAATATTGCTTTCGTTAACGGCGCTTTCAACGTTTGGCGTTATGTTAACAAATCTGCGCCTTGTTGGTGTATTCATCTCGAGAACTTTCCTATAACTTTTCATTAAATATCATCCTTTCTTGCAATGGCTATTTATATTTAGAGGTGGCTTTAAATTCCAATAGCTTCACTGTAGGTGAAGACTATGTATATTATATCATCGCAATTATTTTTTTTCTATAGCTTTGAACAAGTTTTAAAATTTTTGGAGCAAAATATTATTAAAATTTTGTTAATACAAAAACACGACAAACATAGTATACTTAAATTTATTAACTATTAGTGAGGAGAAAAAAATGCATTGTATAAAAAAGGTTGCGGAGGACATTTTTTGGATTGGGGTGTCGGATAGAAGGCTTGCGCTTTTTGAAAACGTATTTCCCGTTCCAAACGGTGTTTCGTACAACTCGTATGTCATAAACGATCAAAAAACCGCGCTTTTAGACACAGTAGATAAGGCGGTTTCGGGGCAGTTTCTTGAAAACCTTAAAGAGGCTCTTGCGGGAAAACCTCTTGATTATATAATAGTTAACCACATGGAACCGGACCACTGTGCAGTTATCGAGGATGTTATTTTGAGATATCCGGGCGTTAAGGTTGTGGGGAACAAAAAAACTCGAGATATGCTTTCAAGATTCTTTGGAGATCTTGATGTTGACGGTTGTTTTATTGAAGTTAAAGAAAACGACAGTCTTTCACTTGGAAAACACACGTTAAACTTTGTTATGGCTCCGATGGTCCATTGGCCCGAGGCGATGGTAACGTATGAATCGACCAAAAAGATCTTGTTTTCTGCCGATGCGTTCGGAAGTTTTGGCGCTCTTTCGGGAAACCTTTTTGCGGATGAGATTAACTTTGAAAATGAATGGCTTTCGGAAGCTAGAAGATACTACACTAACATTGTTGGAAAATACGGAACACAGGTAATGTCGTTGCTTAAAAAGGCGTCAACACTAGACATTTCGATTATATGTCCGCTACATGGTCCGCTTTTCCGCAAGAATATAGCGTGGATTGTGGACAAATACGTTAAATGGGCGACTTATACACCGGAACAAAAAACCGTCATGGTAGCGTATGCCTCGGTTTACGGAAACACCGAGAACGCAGCAAACATTCTTGCGATTAAACTTGCCGAAAAGGGAATACGCAACATATCGATGTATGATGTTTCGGTTACACATCCGTCATATATCGTGTCCGAAGCGTTTAGATGTAGCCACCTTGTTTTTGCTTCAACAACATATAATGCCGGAATTTTTGTGAATATGGAGACGGCCCTCGTCGACATAGCGGCACATAACCTCCAAAACAGGACAGTCGCTTTTATCGAAAACGGAAGTTGGGCAGCAACCGCCGGAAACCTTATGCGCGAGATAATTGCTCCGCTTAAAGGCACAAAGATTTTAGAAACAGAGATATCAATCCCCTCATCGGTTAAAGCACAACAGCTTGAGCAATTGGAAGCGTTAAGCGAAGAGATTGCAAAATCTATATTTGAAGCGGAACAACCAAACGAAAGCGAAGGCGAAAAACAAGCTGTCGATGGCTCGGCTATGTTTAAGATGTCGTATGGTTTGTTTGTGTTAAGTGCAAAGGACGGCGGAAAAGAAAACGCTTGTATAATAAACACAGCCATGCAGGTTTGTGACAGCCCAAAAAGAATATCGATAGCGGTCAACAAATCCAACCTTACCCACGACATGATTGAAAATAGTGGAATGTATAACCTTTCGGTTTTGTCGACCGACGCAACGTTCGATACTTTTAAACATTTTGGCTTTTCAAGCGGAAGGGACATCGAGAAGTTTAAAGATTACGAAAACTCTAAAGTTTCAAAAAATGGTTTAAGATATATACAAAATGAAACAAACGCATATTTTTCGGTGCTTGTCAACGAAACTCAAGATTGCGGAACCCACACAATCTTTACGGGTGACGTGACCGAAGCAAAGGTGCTGTCGGAACAAGATTCCATGACATATGAATACTACTTTGCACATGTTAAACCGAAACCGCCCGTTTCGGATCAAAACAAGGTTGGGTATGTTTGCAAGATTTGCGGCTGGGTATACGAGGGCGAGCCACTCCCCGAAGACATTATATGTCCGCTTTGCAAACATGGAGCGTCGGATTTTGAAAAGCTTTAAAACTATGTAAACTATGTGAATACACATTAAGAGAATAGTTGATAGTTGATAGTTGATAGTTGATAGTGAAGGTGTCGCTGACGCGACTAATTTAAAATTGTTTGTTTTAACAAGTCAATTTTTTATCGAGCGAAATTAAATTTATATAATATTTTAAAGGAGATTTGCGACTATGGAAAAGTATGTATGCGACGTTTGCGGTTATGTCTATGACGAGGCTGCTGGGGACCCCGATAACGGAGTAGCAGCGGGAACTGTCTGGGCAAGTGTACCAGAAGACTATTTGTGCCCTTTGTGTTCCGTAGGAAAAGATCAATTTACAAAGGAATAGCGACGATTCCGAAAAAGCGACAACAAAACAACCGTAAGCTTTTAGCTTGCGGTTGTTTTTAACGCTTGTGTTTTTTGAATGGTTGAAAAAATTTCTAAAATCCAGTATAATATCCCATAAGTTAAACTATTTAAAAGGGGCGAAGAAATGCCGAAAATTGCTGTGGTTACGGGCGGTTCAAGGGGAATAGGCGCCGAAACTTCGCTAGCACTCGCTCGCGAGGGATATTCGGTTATTATTAACTATAATAAATCCAAGGTGCAAGCCGAACGCATTAAAGAGCTTATTGAAAGCGAAAACAAACACGCCGAGTTGTTTAAAGCGGACGTTTCGCAAAGCGAACAGTGTGACGCATTGTTTGAGTTTGTTCGCGAAAAGTTCGGTCGCCTTGATGTGCTGGTTAACAACGCCGGAATAGCAAAACAAAACGTATTAACTTCGGTAAACGACGGCGAATGGAAACAGATAATAGATACCAACTTATCGTCGGCGTTTTACTCGACAAGGGCGGCAATACCGCTTTTGCTCAACTCGAAAAACGGCGCAATTGTGGTTGTATCGTCGATCTTCGGAATTACAGGGGCGTCGTGCGAGGCGGCTTATTCCGCGTCCAAAGGTGGGCTTATAGCCTTTACAAAATCGATGGCAAAAGAACTGGCTCCCTGTGATATAACGGTTAATTGTGTGTGTCCCGGGTTTATAGACACCGACATGAACAACAACCTGTCAGACGATGAGAAAAAGGATTTCATCGAAAATATTCCGCTTTGCCGTGCGGGAAAACCAAGCGACGTTGCAAATGCTGTTTGTTTTTTAATTAAAAACAGATACACAACGGGACAGGTTTTGGCGATAGACGGCGGATATTCAATATAGAATTTTTATTCCCGCATCTTATGACAGATTAAATGTGGGAAAATAAGTTGCACGATTATAATTTTTTTGGAGGGGTATATGACAACTTTAGTTATTCTTTGCGCGTTTGTGTCGTGGTTTGCGGCGCTTATGCTTGGAATTAAAAACAACAACAAAAGCTTAATCGCGGCTTCGTTTGTTCCGCTTGTGATAGGTGTCATTCAGATCGTTATGCTGTTGGTGTAAACATTGTAAAGGCAAACAACAACAAAACATAAAACGACAGATTTCGTTAGAACATGTGTTATATTGTTATTAACGAGGACAAGAGATATCAAAGTGTATGTGGGGTAGGGCTAGATGACAAAAGACAAACTCAAGTGGGAATGGAGCGTGCCAAACGGTATATCAATCTTTAGAATTGTATTAATTCCTATATTTGCATATCTTTTTTTATATGGTAGGCAACAGGGCGACATGTCGTATATTTTGTATGCGACGATAGTTTTGGCGGTGTCCGGGTTAACCGATATGTTTGATGGTTTGATAGCGCGAAAGTTTAATCAAATAACGGAACTTGGAAAATTGCTTGATCCGTTGGCAGATAAGCTCACCCAGTTTGCGGTGCTTGTTTGTCTTTCGGTTGAGCATGCCGAGATTAGAGTTCTAACGCTCATAAGCTTTTCCAAAGAAGTTATGCAGCTTATAGGTTTTTTGCTTTTGTATAAAAAGATCGGAACGTCGGGGCTTGAGGGTTCAAAATGGTTTGGAAGAATTTCGACGTTTGTGTTCTACGTCTCGATGCTTATCATCGTGTTTTGGGCGGCCTTGCCAAGCTGGCTTTATTATATCCTTGTAACAACGGTTGCAGCGCTTATGTTGTTTGCGTTTTATCGATATTTTAAGATATATCGCTCGCTTAAAGCATCAATAAAAAATGATTGATAAAAAATATACAGTTAACTGTTAAAGAAACAATGGTGCTTTGATGGAATTGTTATATTGTTTAAAATTTGTAGGGGTTAAGGTTTGCTTTGTCCGAAATGGTAGCATGGTTACTGCTTTTTTAGGACAACCGCAAGGTTTGACCCTACATTTATTTATTGTTCTTTTGCAAACAATATGTTTTATTCACAGAAACTTTGTTTTTGCATTAAATTAATCAATTTAATATTTTTTATTTGCGTTTTGTATATATGCTTGATATAATATTTTTATGTAAATTAATAGATTAGAAAGAGAAACGTCTTATGAAAAACAAATTGGATTTTGGCAAGTTTCAAAATGGTTTTGAAAAACTTTATACGCTTGAACTGAAGGATGAAAATATAGAAAGATTTGAAAGAATTTATGATGCGTTTTGCGATATCTATAACGTCCCAAGCGAGGATAAACTTTTTCTTTTTTCCGCTCCCGGAAGAACCGAAGTTTGCGGTAACCATACCGACCACCAAAGAGGAAACGTTTTGGCGGCGGGGATTAATCTTGACGTTATAGCGGTTGTCGAACCTAATGACGACATGGTTATACGTGTAAAGTCGGAAGGATATGACGAGGATGTTGTTGACCTATCGGACCTTTCGATTAAACAAGACGAAATAAATAAATCTAAGTCACTAATACGCGGAATTGCGGCAAGATTTAACCAACTAGGGTATGACGTCAAAGGTTTTAACGCCACCACAACGACCAACGTGCTTAAGGGTTCGGGGCTTTCGTCGTCTGCGGCTTTTGAAGTTTTAATCGGTACAATTATCAATGAGCTTTTCTGTAGTGGAAAAGAAACCGCTATTAGCATTGCCCAGATTGGACAGTATGCTGAAAATGTATATTTCGGTAAACCGAGCGGACTTATGGATCAAATGGCGTCCTCTGTAGGAAACATTGTCACCATAAACTTTTTTGATAAAGAAAACCCAATTGTTAAAAAACTTGATGTCGATTTTGAAAAATGCGGATATAAACTTTGTATAATAGACGCAAAGGGAGACCACGCCGACCTCACATCGGAATATGCCGCTATTGCATATGAGATGAAATCGGTCGCGGAGTATTTCGGAAAAACGGTCCTTTCAGAGGTTTCGGAACAAGAAATCTACGACAACATAGCACAGCTTAAAGAAAAGATCTCCGACCGCGCAGTTATCCGCGCGATACATTTTTTTGAGGACGACAAACGCGTCGCAAAAGAGGTTGAGGCTTTGCAAAAAGGAGATTTTGAAACATTTAAACAACTTGTTATCCAATCGGGAGACAGCTCGTATAAATATCTTCAAAACATCTACGCCGCGCAGACTCCGACAAAACAAGAGATATCGGTTCTTCTCGTTGTGTGTGAAAAGCTTCTCAAAGGCAAAGGTGCTTGGAGGATACATGGTGGCGGATTTGGCGGAACGGTTCAAGCATTTGTGCCGAGCGACTATGTAAAAGAATTTAAAACCGAGATAGAAAAGATTGGCGGCGAAGGCACCTGTCACGTGTTAAACATAAGACCGTATGGCGGAACCTGTCTTAACAACCTTTAATAGAAAAA
>CAYJFO010000020.1:0-21594 GCA_964369645.1 uncultured Oscillospiraceae bacterium
CACAAAAAACCAGTCGTAAGAAACTTATCCCTTACGACTGGTTTTTATTCAATCACTAATTTTTATTTATTGTGTCGGTCGTTGCGCGCTTAATCAATCACGCGACAACAACCCGCTAATATTTAATTTACTCTTTCGATATCTAAACTTTCGCCGCAACCATCTTGTCGAAATCGTCCGTTATCTCTTTTGACGGCTCTTTTGTTATAAGCGAAGCTATAACAATTGCGATAGTTGCAAGGATAAACGCCGGAACAAGTTCATATAGCCCCGTGTTAGCAAGCGCCGGGATGTTGACCCATGCGATATCAACCGCAAACCCGGTTATCATTCCGGCGGCGGCTCCCGCAAAATTCATCCTACGCCAAAACAAGCTCAAAAGCACAACCGGTCCAAACGATGCGCCAAAACCGCCCCACGCATATTTAACAAGATCCATAATAGAACTATTTGGGTCAAGCGCCAAAAATCCGGCAATTATGCCGACAACAACTATGCAAACGCGCCCTATTAATATGTTTGTTTTTTCGGGTAGTTTTTTCTTGAAAACAACGCTTGAGATGTCGTTTGAAATAGCGGAGCTTACAAGAATAAGCTGTGAATCGGCTGTTGACATTATCGCGGCAAGAACGGCAGAGACAATTATGCCTGCGATAAATGGGGCAAACGCGAAAACGTCAAACGCAAGTTCGATAAAAACAAGTTCCGCAACCGCCGAAGATTCGGTCAACGCGTCGCCAAGATATTGACGACCAAACAAGCCGATTAAGCAAGCAAATGTCAACGCCAACACAACCCAAACGGTTGCAATTCTTCGAGAAATCTTAATTGTTTTTGCGTCTTTCGCCGCCATAAAACGAATTATTACATATGGCATACCAAGATAACCCAACCCCCAAGCAAGGTTACTTATGACCGAAATAGCATCAATCGAATCACCCGACGCTGTTTGGAAAACGTTTAAAAATCCGCTACCAGCCGCCGCAAGGTTTTCTGCAGAAGCTACGGGATCTATCTTTCCAAGAACAAAAAGCGGGACTACAATAATAGCTAGAAGCATCAAGATACCTTGGAAAAGATCGGTCCAACAGACCGCTTTAAATCCACCAAGAAAGGTGTATATAATTACGATAACAAGACTTAATATAACTGCAAACTGATAGTTCATCCCTGGGAAAACAACGGTGAAAAGTTTTCCGCCGGCGTTTAACCCCGAAGCGAGATATAACGTTATAAACACAAAGATAACAACGCCACAGATAAGTTTAAGTATACCCTTGTCGTCTTTAAAACGATTGCTGAAAAATTCCGGAAGGGTTAGCGCGTCCCCCGCTATAAACGAATATTGACGAAGTCTTTTGGCAACCAACAACCAGTTCAAGTATGTTCCAAGACCAAGGCCAATAGCAATCCACGTTGCGCTCATGCCCGAAAGATATACCGCGCCGGGAAGCCCTAGGAGCAACCAACTGCTCATGTCGGAAGCTTGCGCCGAAATGGCGGTTACCCAAGCGTTGTTGGAGCGTTCACCCAAGATGTAGTATGAGAGCGTTTCGGTTCTCTTGAAAAAGAAAAAACCGACAAGCAGTACTATCAAGAAATAAACAAAAAATGATAAAGCGACTGCGATGTTTTCCATGTTTTCCTCCAAATGTTTTTTAGTACTTTACTATTATAAAGCAAAATTAAAAAATGCACAACATATAAACACAAAAAAGACACCACACCAAACATTTAAAGCTCGTTTGCGGTGTCCCAGCGCGCCAAAAAAAGGTATACCCTAAAAAAATTGCACAAAATTACGTGTAGGGGCGGATACTATCCGCCCCTACATTCCGTCCATTAAGTCTGTGTATGTTAACAAAACAATTTCAACCAGAGTCAAGCGAAATTTAAAACGAGTTTACACCAAATTAATAGATTAAACGCCGGAATTTTTCGTCGCTTTTCTTCGCGCTTGTTTTTTCCTGTTTCGGTCTATCCTTCGATAAAGATATTTCATAGCGTCCGAAAGCGTTCCTATCTCATCGATAAGCCCGACATTAACCGCCTTTGTTCCGTCAAGAACCGTCCCAACGTCCATAACTAGCTCGCCCGTTTTTAAAAGAAGTTTCTCAAAGCTGTCGGGTTTTATGTTGCTGTGGTTAGCTATAAAGTTGGTTATCCTGTCCTGCATCTTTTCAAAATGGAGCATCGTTTGTGGAACGCCAAGAACCGTTCCATTGTGACGAACGGGATGGACCGTCATCGTCGCAGACGGCACGATAAACGACCGATTAGCGGATACCGCAAGCGGAATTCCTATCGAATGTCCGCCGCCAAGAACAAGCGTTGCGGTCGGCTTTTTCATTCCGGCAATAAGCTCTGCTATGGCAAGGCCCGCCTCGACGTCGCCCCCCATCGTGTTAAGAACTACGAGAAGCCCTTCGATTTCGGGGTCTTCGTCGATCTCTACAATGAGCGGAATTATATGCTCATACTTTGTCGTTTTTGCCGAGGACGGAAGATTGTTGTGTCCTTCGACTTGTCCGGCAATCGTTAGACAGTGGATAGGATATTCTCCCTTTGTCTTTTCAATCGCACCAAAATCTTTGATAAACTCCATTTTAGACACGCTTTCGTCTTCCGGCGGTGTTTCATCTTGTAGTTCTTCTAAATTTTGAGTCTCATACGGCGTCATAAAAAATTCGCGATTACCAAGGTACTGTTTGTAATCTTTATGCCCATTGTATCCGTTATATTGATAGCTCGACATCTCGGTACTATTGTCGTTTGGATCATAAAAATTAAACGTTCCCTTGCTTTGAGCATATCCCCCGTAAACCTTACTGTTTGTTTTTGCGTTTTTTCTTTTTGTTCTGTTTTTTTTAGCCGATTTCATAATTATACAATCCCTTACTTTTGTTTTAAAACTTAAATTTATAGGTAGCTGCACCCTTTGTGTCTTAACTCAATGCATTTATGAAGATATTATGTTCACAAAATAATATTTAATACATAACAAAGAATGTGGAAATGCAAAAAAGCGTTTATTTAGATATATCCCCCGCCTGCGGCGGGGGATATATCTAAATAATAAATCAATGCAGTTGCCCACACACAAGAGTGTTAAATTATTGACAAGATTGTTAAAAAACTGTATAATTTGTTTAAATTTGATTTTAATATAACATCTTAAAACCCACCGATATCCACTATTTAAAAAACGTATATGAAAGGTATTAATAGCATGACCGACACGATTAAACAAGCAGTTGAAAAGTTTGAACAACTTTTAGTTCAACAACAGCAAAGACACCAAAAAATGAGAGAAGAAAAAGATTTTGTCGACTTTTCTAAACTTGACAAGATTATAATCGGTATATGTGGCGGTGACGGAATTGGCCCCGCCATAACAAACGTTTCGGCAGATCTTTTGAAAACTATTTTGAAAGACGACGTTAAAAAAGGCAGGATCGAGTTTAAAGAGATCGACGGTTTAACTATCGAAAACAGAATTGAAAAAAACAAAGCTATTCCGGACGATGTTTTGGAACAATTAAAACAGTGCCACGTCATACTTAAAGGCCCGACAACAACCCCAAGGGCTACCGACGGCGTTCCAAACATCGAAAGCGCAAACGTGGCTATGCGAAAAGAACTTGATCTCTTTGCCAACGTTCGTCCCGTTAAAGTTGCAAACGAAGGAATTGATTGGACATTTTTCCGTGAAAACACCGAAGGCGCCTATGCTTTGGGTTCAAGTGGCGTAGACATAGAAGGACTTTCGGTTGATTTTACCGTTACTACAGATTGCGGCACAGACAGAATAGCACGCCTTGCGTTTGACTTTGCAAGAAAAAACAACAAAAAACGCGTTTCAATAGTTACAAAAGCTAACGTTGTTAAAAAAACCGACGGAAGATTTTTAGGGCTTTGCTATGACATCGCGAAAGAATACCCAGAGATTTCGACAGACGACTGGTATATCGACATAATGACCGCAAAACTTGTCGACCAAAAAAGACGTCGCGATTTCGAGGTTATGATTCTCCCTAACCTTTACGGCGATATCCTAACCGACGAAGCGGCAGAGTTCCAAGGCGGAGTTGGAACAGCGGGTTCGGCAAATATCGGCAAACGCTACGCTATGTTTGAGGCTATCCACGGTTCTGCGCCAAGAATGGTTGAAGAGGGACGCGACATCTACGCCGACCCTTGTTCGATGCTCCGCGCTACCGTTCTTATGCTTAACCATATAGGATACCAAGACGAAGCGCAAAAACTCGAGAAAGCGCTTGACATCTGCATGTTCACCGAAAAGAAACTAACGATAACCGGAAGAGACACCGGCGCGACAAGCGCACAGTTTGGCGAATATGTCGCAAACACGGTTGCCTCGCTTTAAAACCTATTTGTCGTAATAAACGAATAATGCAAAGCAAAAATATTAAATTTGTCGCCTTGGCGACACCCTAACTATTAACTATTAATTATTAACTCCACAGACCGAAATTATTAAGGAGGCTACAATGGCAGAGAATAAAGATGTTTCGATTACGGTAGTAAGGCGCCTTCCAAGATACTATAAGTTTTTATCAAACCTAAAGAAAAACGGCGTTCAAAAAATTTCATCCAAAGAGATAGCCAACCGAATGGGATTAACCGCGTCACAAATACGCCAAGATCTTAACTGTTTTGGCGGTTTCGGTCAGCAAGGGTATGGTTATAACGTAGAGGCGCTTTCAAACGAAATAGCGTCGATTTTACATCTTAATCAAAACATAGACGCTATTCTTTTAGGGGTCGGAAACCTTGGTAAGGCGCTAGCTAACTACATGTCTGCGCAATCTACCGGCGTTTCGCTTATAGGACTTTTCGATAAAAACCCCGAACTTGTCGAGTCTAAAGGCCTTGGGTATAACATAATGGGATTAACTGAACTCGATGAATTTTGTAAAAGACATAAACCAAAGATAGCGATACTTTGTATACCGTCCGACGCGGCAGAAAAAACCGTTGCAAAACTTTCGTTGCTTGGAATTACAGGCATTTGGAACTTTTCTTCGTTAGATATTCAAGAATCAGACGAATTAAAGGTTGAAAACATGCATCTTGGCAACAGCCTTATGACGTTGGGATTTAAAGTTCATAACAATTGTTCGGGAAGTGAGGAGGACTAGAAAACAAGATGGCTAAACTTTTTTATCGCTACGGTGCCATGAACTGTGGAAAAACAACCGCAATGATACAAGTTGCGCACAACTATGAAGAACGCGGCATGAAGGTTTTTGTAATTAAACCTATGATAGACACCAAAGGAAAACAACTTCTAGTGTCGCGTATTGGAGTCACGCGGTCGGCAGACTACCTTACACAACAAAACGACGATATATTTGATATCATAAAAACACAAAACGAAAAATCGCCGATTTCGTGTGTGCTTTGTGACGAGTCCCAATTTTTCAGCGAACATCAAGCCGAACAACTTTTTTGGGTTACGGTCAAACTTGACATTCCTGTAATCTGTTACGGGCTTAGAACAGATTTTCAGATGAAAGGCTTTCCCGGAAGCACGCGCCTTTTGGAACTAGCGCACAACATCGAAGAACTTAAAACTATCTGTGAATGTGGAAGAAAAGCGCTTTTAAATGGCAGAATGGTAGGCGGAAACTTTGTGTTCGAGGGTATGCAAGTTGCTATCGACAACGAAAACCAAACGGAATATCGCTCGCTTTGCCCACAATGTTATACAAGAATTAAACGCGAAAGTCTTGACAGGCAAAAATAAAAAAAGGCAGATATTATATGGAAGTATCGGCAATAACCGTCCCGCAGTATCGCGAGGCGATAGAGGTTGCTACGCAAAGCTTTGATAGGTTTGACGCCCCCGATTACAGCGACTATGGAAGAACTAGTTTTCTTGCGTACGCTTCTTTTTGGGGTTTTTCTTTAAGACAATTAAAAGGCCACGTCGCTTTTTGCACAAAATCGGACGATAACAAGATAAGCGGTATGCTTGAGATTAGAGAAAACCAGCACATAACTATGTTGTTTGTATCGCCCGACCATGTCAAAAAAGGGATCGGAAAAACACTTGTAGCGTTTGCTGAACAACATATTAAACAGGTTAATCCAGCTTGTGACAAGATAACGCTTAACTCGTCGCCATATGCGTTTGAGTTTTACAAAAAAATGGGGTTTGCCCAAGCCGACGAACTTAAAGACGAAGGCGGGTTTGTTTATATCCCGATGGAAAAAAAGATTTAGTTAAAAGCACGATTTAACCCCTGCCCTACTTTGTTAAATCAAAAGTTTACCCTCACAGTCAATTCGAGATTGACTGTGAGGGTTTTTTCAGAATTTAAAAATTAACACTACACTACTGTTTTTTTCATAACCAAAGCGTCGTCGTCCGGATCTTTGTAAAACCGTTTTCGCTCCCCAACCGAATTAAATCCTAGATTTTTATAAAACAAAACGGCGCCTTTGTCATGTTTTCTTACTTCAAGAGTAATATTTTCGCTCTTATTTTGTACAACTTGTTTTTCAACATGTAAAATAAGCCCCCCGCCTATACCACAACGGCGGTGGGCTTTTTCTGTTGCTATCTCGTTGATATGTGCGCCGTCGTCCGACAGGTGGAAAAGGCAAAATCCAACCGTTTCGTCCCCTTTTTTCGCAACCAACACGTGCGCGAAATCATAATCCAACTGTTCGGCTATCTGCTCTTTGTTCCACGGATTGTGGGAATTGTTTTGTGCAAGTTTTGCTATATCGCCGATATCTTGTATCGACGCGCGTTTTATCTCTATCATTTTGCTTCAAACCACGTCTTGCCCGAACTTACTTCAACTTCGACCGGAACCGAAAGACAGTTTGCCGCGGTTTCCATCTCTTGTTTAAGAATTTGCGCTGCTTTTTCGCTATCGCTAGCCGACGCTTCAACGATAAGTTCATCGTGGACTTGAAGTATAAGTTTTGCGTCTAGGTTTTGCGCCGACAGTTCGTTTGCAACGCGTATCATCGCAATTTTTATAATGTCAGCCGCCGTACCTTGGATTGGGGTGTTCATAGCAAGACGCTTGCCCGAAGCGACTATCATCTTGTTTGAACTTTGTATCTCGGGGATATTTCTTCGACGGCCAAAAAGCGTCGTTACATATCCTTCCTTTTTAGCAAAGTTAATCGCTCCGTCTAGATATGCTTTAACCCCGCTGTACGTTTCAAGGTATCCGTCGATGTATCTTGACGCTTCCGCAACCGAAACATTAATGTCTTTCGACAGCGAAAACGCCCCCATTCCGTATACGATACCAAAGTTAACCGCCTTCGCTTTTCGTCTTAAATCGGCGTTTATCATGTCGCGCGGAAGTTTAAAAACCTCGCTTGCGGTTTCTGTATGAATATCGCGGTCGTCTTTAAACGCGCTTTGCATCTTAACGTCGTCGCTTATAGACGAAAGCACTCGAAGCTCAATTTGAGAATAGTCGGCGTCCAAAAGAAGATACCCCTCTTTTGCGACAAAGAAACTTCGCATACGGCTTCCGAGTTCGGTTCTTACTGGTATATTTTGAAGATTTGGGTCGCGGCTGCTTATTCGCCCTGTCCGCGTCTCGGTCTGTTTAAATTCGGTGTGAATACGCCCATTCTCGTCCGCCGCTTTGACGAGCCCTTCGACATACGTCGAGTTAAGTTTTTGATAGCTTCTATATTTTAAAATATGTTCTACAATAGGGTTTTCGCTTCTTAACGCCTCAAGCGTTTCGGCGTTAGTCGAAAAACCTGTTTTGGTCTTTTTTCCGGGGTTAATCTTTAGTTTATTATACAAAATCTCGCCGAGTTGTTTCGGGCTGTTAAGGTTAAACTGTTCCCCCGCAATCTCGAACACAGCGTTTTTTTCGGTTTTTGAAAGCTCGGTCAACTGTTCACCAAAAGCAACTATGCCGTTTGTATCGACCAAAAACCCTTCGTTTTCCATGTCACACAAGACTTTAGAAAGCGGCAGTTCTATCTCGTCTAATAGTTTTTTCATGTCTTGTTGAACGACAAGAGTTTCAAGGTTTTTATATAATCTGCAAAGCTTGCCAGCAAACTCAAGCTGTTCACACAAAAATTCGTTATCCGCGCCGTATTCCGTCGCTAGTTTTTGCAAGGAATAGTCGTTTGAAAGCGGATTTAAAAGATATGCCGCAAGTTTAATGTCAAACACAATGTTGTCGCAAACCGTGCCTATTTCAAACGCTTTGTTATATATCTTTTTCGCGTCATACACGACAAGTTCGAGATCTTTTTTTTGCAAAACTTGGTCTATCGTTTTGTCGTCTAGTGAAAAAGTTCCGCTCTTTTCAACCGCGTAAAACACCCCGTCGTTTTCAAACACCACAGGTTTTTTGAAGTTTTCCACATCTTGTTCCGTTGCTTTTTGCACTGTAACGACCGCAAGATTTTGCTGTGATTTTTGCTCATCAGTTATTTTTTTTACGTCGCTTGATATCGAGAACCGCGCAAGCATAGAAAACATCTCGAGTTTTGTTAAAATCTCGGTAACTTTATCTTCATCTTTTTCGGTCGGTATAAACTTTGAAAGATCGTTTTCAATTGGAACATCACGGTTAATAGTGACAAGTTCTCGGCTTAGATATGCCATATCTTTATTGTCGCTTAATTTTTGTTTAACCCCTTTTTTTATCTCATCCGACTCGATATTTTGATAGACTCCGTCAAGGTCTTTAAACTTTTGTATTAAGTCGAGCGCCGTCTTTTCCCCAACACCGGCAACCCCCGGAACGTTGTCCGAACTATCCCCCATAAGCGCTTTAACGTCGATTAACGCGTTTGGTAAAACGCCGTATTTTTCTAAAACCGCCTTTTCGTCGACCGCTTCGGTGCCTTGTTTTGTCGTTATCAAAAGCACCGTTGTGTTGTCGTTTATAAGTTGAAGCGAGTCTCGGTCTCCCGTTGCAATAAAGCAGTTGTCGCCGTTTTGCGTCGCAAGTTTAGAAAGCGTTCCCAAAACGTCGTCTGCTTCGAAACCTTCTTTTTTTATGATGTTATAACCAAGGGAAGTTAAAAGTTCTTGTAAAATTGGCATCTGAACAGCTAGCTCTTGTGGCATGCCTTTGCGGTTGGCTTTATAGTCACAGAACATCTCGTGGCGAAAGTTTTTGCCGCGAACGTCAAACGCAATCGCAACCGCCTCGGGATTTGTCGAGTCGCAAAGTTTTAAAAGTATGTTTAAAAAACCGTATATTCCGTTGGTGAAAACCCCGTCTTTAGTAGACAAAAGTTTTATACCATAGAACGCACGGTTTAAAATGCTGTTTCCGTCTATGCAAAGAATTTTCATAATATAATCCTTTTATAATGCGTAATTCGTAATTCGTAATTATTGGGCAACTTAATTTAGTTTATAATTAAATCGCGCCCTAAAGGGCGCTCTATCATTGCTAATTAAGCTCACTAGCTTTCATCATACTTTTCACAGATCTCTTTCGCGTCTCCATATTCGACAACCTCGCCTTTTTTAAGCCACAAAACCTTGTTACAAAGGCGTTTAATCTGTTCTATTGAATGCGATACTATTATGACGGTTGTTCCCTCGTCCATAAGACTTTGAATACGTTTTTCACATTTTTTTTGGAACTTAAAATCGCCTACCGCCAAAACTTCGTCAACTATCAAAAGTTGGGGTTTAACTATCGTCGCGATAGAAAAACCAAGACGCGCTTGCATACCGGACGAAAAATTCTTTATCGGAACATCCAAAAACTCGGAAAGTTCCGAAAACTCGACTATCTCATCAAAAACATAATCCATAAACTTTCTGCTGTATCCTAAAACCGAACCGTTGAGATATATATTTTCGCGCGCGGTAAGGTCGATGTCAAATCCGGCGCCTAGTTCAATAAGCGGCGATAACGTTCCGTATACCCTGACGTGTCCTTTAGTCGGCTTCATTATGCCCGAGATAATCTTAAGCGTTGTGCTTTTTCCGCAACCGTTAAGTCCGATAATTCCGAGAACCTCGCCTTGCTTAACCTCAAACGAAACGTCTTTTAACGCAAGAAACGACTTGAAATGTAAATTGCGTTTCATTATACGAATGAAATATTCTTTCAAGCTGTCGACCTTTTCGCTCGCCATGTTAAATTCCATAGTGACGTTTTTAAAGTCTACCATTAAATTTTTTTGGTTGTCTTGTGTCATTAAACGTAACCCCTTATATATGAAGAATAAACTTATCTTGAAGTTTTTTGAAAAGCAACAACCCAATAACGGGGAAAACCAAAGCATAGCCGAAACAAATAATGTTCATCTCAAGCGTAGGAAGCTGTCCATAGATTACGACCGCCCTAAAATATTCGACATACCACGTAAGCGGATTGATGTTTACAACAAGCCCCAAAAGCCCCGCCGAAACGGTTGATTTCGGATAGATTATAGGGGTTAGATACATCCAAGCCATTATAATGACGGAATAAAGATGTTTTAAATCTCTAAAGAAAACGCAAAGACACGAGATTATAAGCCCAAACCCTAGCGTAAACCCAAGAAGCGTTATTAGCGGAATCGGAAACAAAAGCATAGTAGGAGACGGTTGTATCCTAAATATAAACAACATAACCACAATTGCGACAAGCGAAAACCCAAGGTTTACAAAAGAATAAAGTATCTTTTCTATCGGGAATATATATTTTGGAATATAAACTTTTTTTATGAGCGACGCCGAGTCCACAATCGAAAAGATAGCGCTGTTTGTCGCTTCGCTGAAAAAAAGCCAAAGCATCTGTCCCGTTATAAGATAAAGCGGAAAATTTTCGATTTCAAACCTAAATATACGAGAAAACACCGCGTTTAAAATAAGCATCATAAAGATAGGGTTTAAAAGACTCCACGCGACCCCGAGAAAAGATCTTCTATACTTAACTTTCAAATCCCTTACTATAAGGTTACTTAAAAGAAAGCGATATTTCATAAATGTTTCAAAATAATCTCTCATTGTCACAATTCCCTTTTTTGTCGTTACGACACTATGTTAAAAATTAAAGTATACAAACGAACTTCCGCCAAAGTTTCCAAACATCATAATCGCGATAAGAAGTAGATAGCAAACCGCTATTCTTACCGGTGAACTCCATTTTTTCAACACGACTTCGGACAAAAAGTTTTCGTTTTTCTCGCAAAAAACGTCTACTATGAATATTATAACAACGCCAACAAGCGCAGCTATTAGTTTGTCTTGTTCAAGACCCAAACTTCCAAAGATATAGCTTGGAATATAGTTAATCGTTAAAAAGCTTCTCAAAACTAAAATCCCATGATATAACGTCGGAACGTTAAAGAATATCCACGCAAAATCTACCATTATAAACACGATTATCGGACGACATATCTTTTCCCAAAAACCGTTTTGTTTTATTCCAATCTTGGATTTTATAGCGGTTCTTGGTTTGTCGGTCATGTATGAAAGCACAAGGAAACCGCCGTGGAGCATACCCCAAGCTATGAAATTAAGCCCCGCTCCGTGCCAAAGGCCGCTTACGGTAAAGACTATCATCGTGTTTAGATAGGTCATGAAGACCCCTTTTTTGCTGCCTCCTAACGGAAAGTAGAGGTAGTCTCTAAACCAACTTGAAAGTGAGATGTGCCATCTTCTCCAAAAATCTTTTATCGACCGCGCAAAATACGGACGTTTAAAGTTTTCGGGAAGTTCAATGTTAAAAAACAACCCTGCGCCGCGTGCCATTAGTGTATACGAATAAAAATCACAGTAAAGTTGTATACCAAATAGGAACGAAGCGATAAAAAGCCTTAACCCGTCGCCGCCCTCGATTGAAGATGGTGTGTAGTGTGTCGATACAACCACCGCAAGGTTGTCCGCTACGACAAGTTTCATAAACGCGCCATACACAAACTGTGCAATGCCACTTCGTGCCGCCTCGACGTTAAAGCCGCTGTACGCCTTGTTTATCTGGGGCAACAACTTGTCTCCCCTCGGAATTGGCCCCGAAAGAAGAGTTGGAAAAAACGAAACAAAAACTCCGAACGATATAAAATTACGTTCCGCTTGGTATTTTCCCCTGTAGACATCTATTAGATACCCTGTCGCGGTAAAGGTATAAAAACTAAGCCCTATCGGCGCGAGTATACTAATTTGTTGCGCAGACGCCAAAAGGTTTTCAAATCCGCCTATCGAAGAAAGGAGGAAAAACGCATATTTATAGGTAACCAGCGTTCCGAAAAGCAAAACCAAAAACACCGCGAGCGTTACTTTCTTAAGCGCTACATTTTGTTTTTGAGCCACATTTTGCAAACTTAAGCCGCCTATGTACGAAACAATAATAATTCCAGCAAGCACTACAACGGAATGTGCCCCCAAAAACGCATAGAAAAATATGTTGAACAAAAAAAGCAACATATTTTTATAGCTATTCGGCGCATGATGCCAAACCAAAACGGTTATACATAGGAACAAAAGAAAATTAAATGAAGTGAAAAGCATTGTTTTGGTGGTTCCTTTCTAATTAATAAGCCTTGCCCCAATAAACGAGCGTGTCAGAGGGTTTTCCGCACACCACGCAACTGTCGCCCACCGCTTCGCCTTCGAACGGCATACAACGGCTTGATATCTCAAGCTTATCTTTAAGCGACTTTTCGCAAACTTTGTCGCCACACCACATAGCTTTGTAAAACCCTGTGCTTTGTTTTGTTGCTTTTTCAAGCGTTTCAAAATCGGCGCAAGCAACCGTTCTGTTTTTCCTATTTGAAAGGGCTTTTTGGTACATTCCCTTTGCTATTTCATCAAGTGTTTTTTGAACTTGTTGTTCGATATCGTCAAGCGACACAGTAATCTTTTCGCCGTTGTCGCGACGAACGAGCACACATTGGTTGTTTTCGATGTCGCGAGGGCCAAGTTCAAGACGAACAGGAACGCCTTTCATCTCGTATTCCGCAAACTTCCAACCGGGCGAAAAATCGCTTACGTCAAGTTTTGCCCTAACGTTTTGTTTAAGCTTTTGGAAAACTTCCGTCGCCTTGTCGATTACCCCTTCTTTGTGTTGTGCTATAGGAACAACAACAACCTGTGTTGGAGCGATTGCCGGGGGAAGAATTAAACCGTTGTCGTCACCATGGGTCATTATGATCGCGCCAATAATCCTTGTTGACATTCCCCAAGAAGTTTGAAACGGATATTCAAGTTTATTATCTTTTCCGGTAAACGTAATCTCGAACGCCCTTGAAAAACCGTCACCAAAGAAATGTGACGTTCCGCTTTGAAGCGCCTTTCCGTCATGCATCATCGCTTCAATTGTATATGTGTCTTCCGCGCCAGCAAACTTTTCCGATTCGGTCTTTCTTCCAGCTATAACCGGAATCATAAGATGTTTTTCACAAAACGTCTTGTAAACTTCAAGCATACGAAGCGTTTCTTCAACCGCTTGTTCCTTGGTTTCGTGCATAGTGTGGCCTTCTTGCCACAAAAACTCGCGCGAGCGCAAAAACGGACGCGTTGTTTTTTCCCAACGAACAACAGAACACCATTGATTGTAAAGCTTCGGAAGGTCGCGGTGGCTTTGGATAACGTGGGCATAATGTTCGCAGAAAAGCGTCTCGGAAGTCGGGCGAACACAAAGACGTTCGGCAAGCGGTTCGCTTCCGCCATGCGTAACCCAAGCAACCTCGGGCGCAAACCCTTCGACGTGGTCTTTTTCTTTTTGCAAAAGACTTTCGGGGATAAACATCGGCATCATGACGTTTTCATGTCCCGTGTCTTTAAACATTCCATCTAAAATACGTTGTATATTCTCCCATATAGCATATCCGTATGGACGAAGAATAACGCACCCTTTAACCGACGAATAGTCGATAAGTTCGGCGTTTGTTACAACGTCGGTATACCATTTTGCAAAATCCTCATTTATCGAGGTTATTTTTTCAACTGCTTTTTTTTGTTTAGACATCTTTTCCCTCTTAAAATTTTTAAAGTTTTATTTTAACGTATTCTTAATAGTACCACAAAACCGCATTTAAAACAACCATTTTGACATGTTAGATGTGGGCAAAACCCGGTATTTTCGGCAAGATCAGAGCCCTTGCCCTACATCACAATATTGTGCAAATTCCCAAGCAAAGAAAGACAAGGAGCAGCTCCATGCGCTTCACCTACGGTGAAGTCAATGTGTCAAAAAAGGTGCACCCTAAAAAATATTACACAAAAATTATGTGAACAGTAGGGTCGAGTCTTGACTCGACCATCATAAATAATTGAAAAAAGTACGGTTTTGAGATGTTACAGCCGTTATTTGTGCAGAATACCTAAGTATATTTTTTCGATAGGGGTTTTTCTACAGTCTGGCTTCACTTAATGTGAAGTTTTTATATTTCAAAGTCCACCGTAAAGTTCGATAAACTTCGCAAAAGAATTCAAATTTTTATCTTTGTCGGCAATGATTAGATTTTGCGTTCCGCCAATTCTGTCTAGTTTCCAATCGATATTAATATCGGGGTCGTTCCACATAATTCCGTCGTCAAATTCGCCGTAAAATTTCTCGGCACATTTATACGACACGACCGATTTTTCAAGCACAAGATACCCGTGTCCCAACCCTTCGGGGATTAAAAGCTGTTTTTGGTTTTGTTCCGAAAGTTCAAACGCAAGCCATTTTTTAAACGTTTTACTGTTTGGCCTTAAATCGACCACAACGTCGTATACATGCCCCGAGATACAGCGAACAAGTTTTGGTTGTCCTTTTTCGCGTTGGAAATGTAGCGCGCGTATAACGCCTTTGTGTGACGTAGTGTAAAAAACCTCGGCAAGCGGGTATTCTATGCCGTTTTTTTCAAAAACTTCTTTTGAGTAATCTTTTGTAAACATTCCGCGAATGTCGACGGCGTTAAACGGAGTTATCTCATAAAGTCCCTCGATTTCGGTTTGTTTAAAATCAAAATGTGTTATCATATTTTGGTTTTTCCTTTGATACAAAAATATTGGGTTGGGGGCGAACAAGACGAAATTGGCAACTACTGCTGTCGGCTTAAGAAATCAGTCTTATTGCTTATTTCAGAAAGCTCCCTTTGTCATGCATGCGTTACCGCCTGCTGTCGCCCTCTTGGAGAGAAGGCTAACTTTGCCCTCCTCCAACAAGGAAGCGCCATTTTAAAAAGCTTCCTAATGAGGAGAGGTGCCAACCGCGGTTGTCGGGAGGAGTTGTTACGAATTAGACTCTAACATCTTCCACCAATCAAACGTGCGTTTACACCCTTCTGCAAACGAAATCTCTGCTTTAAAACCTGTGTCTTGTTCGGTTTTTTGGGTGCTAAACTGTTCTAGCGGCATGTCAACACCGGTGAACGGAATATCGCCAAAGATAAACTCAAGGTCGGGGGCTATCGCACACTTCATCTCAAGTAAAAATTCTTTAAGCGGCCGCGCGTTTCCGCTACCTATAATATACTCGCAAAACGGTTTTCCGTTTTCACCAATCATCCTAAACGCTTTTGCTACGTCGTCTATATAGATAAAATCATAGTTTTGCGTCGCAGCGGTAAACTTTGGCGGTTCGCCTTTTATACAACTTTGTATCGTTGTGTTAACCATTCTCGGGCTTTTCTCCCCAACGCCGTATGCGTTGGTTATCTTGGGGCACACTATGTCAATCCCAATTTCGGCGGCAACCGACATGCAAACGGTGTGGGCGACAAGCTTTCCACTTCCGTATATATAACCGAGCCCCGGTTTATTTCCGTCTTTATATGCTGCGGCTATCGTCTCGTGTTCCATGATGCTGCCTGCCGGAACAAACCTCTGACACCCCAGTTTTTTTGCGGTGCGAAGCGCTTGTTCTGTGTAGACGGCGTTTTGAAGTTGCAACGAAGCGTCCGCCCTTTGCGGACCTGCCGAACCTACCCACGCAAAGTGAAAGAAAATATCATACCCGTCACACGGCATAATTTCACAAAGTTTTTCGATCTCTTTAAGCTCGCAAGCAAAAAACTCAAGATCTTTGTGTTTGGGTAGCTTTTCTTTAAACTGTAAAAGATCGGTTGCAAAAACTTTATATTCGTTTTTCAAAAGTTCGTCAATAAGCGCAAGGCCTATAAACCCACAAGCCCCCGAAACAATTGCTTTTTTCATTATTATGACCATTCCTTTCTAGAGTTTGTGCGGCTTTTTCACATAAATTTTTATAGTCAAAAAGTTTTGCCTGTTGCATTTGGCAAAAGCACAAAACGGTATTTGAAAAATCTTGTTTTTCAAACTTAATGTCCCATATATTCCGATATCTGTTTTTTTGTTATCTTTTCAACATCGTCAGGTGATTGCAAAAAAACTTTGCTCCATTCAACCGTCTTTTGAACCGCCAGTGAAATATCCATTTTGGGCGACCAACCAAACGTTTTTTTAATCTTAGAACAGTCAAGCTTTAAAAAATTTGCCTCGTGTGGAGCGTTTTTATCGGTTTGAACTTGATAACTCGCTTTGCCCCACGTCTTGCAAAAAATTTCAACAAGTGTTTTGGTCGTAACGCAATCGCCGTCGTCAGGGCCTATGTTATAACAGCCGGCAAACGTCAGGTCTTGATACTGTTCTCTCGCTATCAAAAGATATGCGAAAATCGGTTCAAGCACATGTTGATACGGACGAGTCGACTGTGGGTTGCGTATGATAATCGGTTTATCTTCGCTTGCAAAACGCACGCAATCGGGGATTATTCGGTTTTCTGAAAAATCTCCGCCGCCTATGACGTTGCCCGCTCTTGCGGTCGATATCGCGCACGAGTTGTCCGAAAAAAAGCTCTTTTTATAACTATCGGTCACAAGCTCGGAACAGGATTTCGAGTTTGAATATGGATCATATCCGTTTAAACGATCGTTTTCACGATATCCCCATTCCCATTCGTTGTTCTCGTAAACCTTGTCTGTCGTAACGTTTAAAAACGACTTGACAGACGGGGTCAACCGTACACATTCAAGTATATTAACCGTTCCTAAAACGTTCGTTTCATATGTGTAAACAGGGTTCTCAAAGCTCTCAAGCACAAGCGGTTGCGCCGCAAGATGAAAAACCACCTCGGGTTGTTGTTGTAGAAATGTCTTTTTAAGATTTTCTTTGTCACGTATATCCCCAATAACGCTGTTTACCTTGTCTTCAAGCTTTAACAAGGAAAAAAGGCTTTGCTCTTTTTCGGGCGCTAAAGAATACCCCATAACGTTTGCTCCGGCAAGCGACAAAACAAAGCAAAGCCAGCTTCCTTTGAAGCCGGTGTGCCCCGTAACAAACACGCGTTTACCGTTGTAAAAACTTAAATCCATATCTAATCTTCCCACACTTTCCAAGGCGCGCTTCCTTTTTCCCAAAGATTTTCGAGTTTTTCCTTTTCCCTAACCGTGTCCATACACTGCCAAAAACCATCGTGGCGATACGCCATAAGGTTGCCGGCGGCGGCGGCGCGTTCCATCGGTTGTTTTTCAAGCACTATGTCGTCGCCGTCGATATAATCGATGAACGACGGCTCACACACCATAAACCCAATGTTTATCAAGTTGCCATCCCCCACCGTTTTTTCCCGAAACTCCTTGACTTCGCCGTTTGGCGAAACATCAAGCACGCCGAAACGTTGCCCCGGGTTGTGTGCCGACATCGTAACGGTCTTTTTGTGGTTTTTGTGGAACTTTAAAAGTTTCGTTATGTCTACGTTTGAAACGCCATCACCATACGTCAACATAAACGTTTCGTCCCCGATATAGTCGCGAACACGTCGAACACGTCCGCCCGTCTGGGTTTCAAGGCCGGTGTTAACAACGGTAACTTTCCAAGGTTCGGCGATGTTGTTGTGTATCGTCATGTCGTTTTTGCCTTTTGTAAAATCAAACGTCACGTCGGAGGTGTGTAGAAAATAGTCCGCGAAATATTCCTTTATAACATGTTGTTTGTATCCCGCACAGATTATAAACTCGTTCACACCATGAAAAGAGTATAGCTTCATTATATGCCATATTATCGGCATTCCGCCAAGGCTTATCATCGGTTTCGGCTTGTGTATACTTTCTTCCGAAATCCTCGTTCCAAAACCACCCGCAAGTATAACAGCTTTCATATAACACGTTCACTTTCTGTGTTTCTTATTTGTTAATTGAAAATTTACAATTAAATTATACATAATATTTTACCACGAATAATAGGCATTTTAAAGCAATAATTCGAAATTTTCAATCGTGACAAGTATTTTCTCCGCTAGAACGGGAAATATATTGTTACAAATTGTACATGAGAACTTAATATTTATATAGTAAGAATAAAGGTAACAAGATTTATGATGTTTAAAAACAAAGATTACAAAGGCGACAAAAACAAAAAAAGGCAAAGCAAAACTTTAACCGAGCTTGTAGTTGAACAAGCGTCTGAAATGTCAAGCAACTACGACCCTATGGGAAGCTACACAGGTAACCCGTCGGACAGCTCGCAAAAGCCTATACAAGACGCGGACGATTTATAAGGAGAGAATATGAGAGAGACGGGAATTATTCGGAAGATTGACGAACTTGGGAGAATTGTCATTCCGAAAGAGCTTCGCAAAACATACAAGATTGATGTTGGCGAACCTATGCAGATCTACACGGGGGACGGCGGGGAGATTATTTTTAAAAAATATTCCCCAATCGAGGGATATTCCGCAATAGCGGAATACTGTGCAAAATCCCTTTCAAAGTCGCTTAACGCCCCAATAGTTATAACCGATCGCGAACGTATAGTCGCGGTTTTTGGCTACCCTAAATCTGCACTTGAAGGAAAGGTTATTTCAAGACATCTCGAAACCGCAATGGACAGAAAAAAAGTTTTCGCGATAGGCGAAGGAGAAGAAGGCGCCGATATCTCAAGAGAATCGGAACAAAAAGCAAGAATAATTGCGCCGGTCATAGCCAATTCAAAAGCTATTGGTTGCGTTGTTGCGCTTGAAGTTCCGGGGAATTCTCGGCCCGTAGACGCGACAGAGGTTAAACTCTGCTCGTTCGCGTGTACCTTCCTTTCCGAAAGCACTGAAATAAAATAAAACTTGAGCAACAAACCACATGATATTTAAAAAAGTATAGTATTTTTTTCAATATCCTTTCTTTGCAATAATAAACACACGTCGCTCGAAAACAGACCTCACAGACAACTGTTTTCGAGCGACGTGTGTTGTTCATTTTTTTGAACCGCTCTGACTTTTGTTGTTGAAAAAAGACACAAAATAATATAAAATGAAATTTAATTAACATTTTGAAAATTTCAACATAACAAAGGATTGGTATGCTTACATGCAACGAACAATTGATATCCACGGCATGACGGAAGAAGAGGCGAAAATAGAAATAGACAGCGTTCTTCGTACGTTGCCCAAAACAACAAAAAGCCTCACCATTGTCCACGGCTATCGCAAAGGCACCGTACTTTTAGAGCTTGTCCGATACGATTACCAAAACCACCCGCGTGTCAAAGAGATAACAACAACGGACAATGCGGGGGAAACGATTTTTTTGTTACACGGTTAAAGGCGTTTTTTGCCTTTTATTCCAATATATCCTTTTCGCCGTTTTCAAGTTCAACGCCGTTTGTATACATGCTTATAAGCGTGGTATCATCGAGATATTTAAAGCTGTGTTTAATTCCATTTGAAACTTTGAAAAAATCTCCCGCTTTAAAAACTTCGGTTTCGGTTTTATCTTCTAGTTGAGCCGTAAATTCAAAACTCCCCGAGATTACAAAAAAAGCTTCTTCGTTTTGGTCGTGATAATGTCCGCCGCGAACAACCCCTTTTTTGGAGGTTATAAAGTTAAACTGTTTATATCCTTCGCGAACCAGTTGGACAAGGCTTCCGCGCTCGTCGTTAAAAACAAAATTCGGCTCGATACGTTCAAACAACATCAAAATTTACATCCTTTTCTTTTTATCTATCTATAAAGGCGCCCTCGCGACCAACGCGTTTTCTCCAATAATCCAAAAGATCCGACATAGTTTTGTCAAACGATATCTCGGGTTTCCAACCTGTGTGGTTTTCAAACTTTGCGGTATTGGGAACTTGCAAATCTGCGTCAATAGGGCGAAGCCTTGAGCTTTCGGTTTGAACCGAAATTCCTTTTGCGGTCGAAAGAGAGATTAACTTTTCAAGCATCTCTCCGATGGTGCAACTATATGTACCGCCTATGTTATAGTATTCCCCTTTAGTAGGGTTAACCGTTACAAGCATGTAATACGCTCTGACTGCGTCACGCACGTCGGCAAATGTCCTTAAAGAATTAAGGTTTCCCGTTTTAACAACGGGCGGCATAAGGCCCGCTTCGATCATCGCGATTTGTTTTGCAAAGGTACTTTCCGCGAAAACATCTCCGCGACGCGGTCCGGTATGAGTAAACATTCTTGTCGTCATGACCGTCATGTCAAACGCTTCGGCGTAATATCTTCCAATTAAATCTGTCCCAACTTTAGAGATAGCGTAGGGCGACGCGGGGTGGAACGTACAACCTTCGTCTATCGGGAGCTTTTCTTTTGGAACACGTCCGAAAACCTCGGACGAGGCGCAAACATGAATGACGGGATTTTGCCCCAAAATCTTAACCGCCTCAAGCAACCTACACGTTCCGAGAATGTTTGTGTTAAGGGTGTCAATCGGCGCAGTGAAACTAGTCAACGGATAGCTTTGCGCCGCAAGATGAAAGATATAGTCCGGTTTAACGTCGTCGATTACCTTTATTAAAGAACCTTGGTCGTTAAGGTCGCCATAGTGTACAAAAACCCTTTGTTTTGCGTTAATCTTATCCATAAGATGGTTTATGTTGTCAAGCGGACTTCTCCAGCGTTGCATACCGTGGATGTTCCAATCGGTGTTCTCGAGAAGAAAATCCGCAAGATGACTTCCGACCATTCCAGTCATTCCGGTTATCAATGCGTTTTTTGGCATGTTAGTTACCTCTTTTTATAATTTATTGAATGAAGAATTTTAAATTCGTCGTTTTAGCTACACCTTAGTTTTAATTTTGTACTGCCTACACTACTTATTGTATATTTTTTTTTATTTGATGTCAAAGAACTGACATAACTTTTAACAATAAATTTTATTCAACAAGAGCTTCTTACACACTGAAATTTAAAACTTATTATAAAATTATATTTATATTTTAAAAAAAAGATTGAAAACCAACGCAATATGCAATAGAATTAAATACAAAGAAAAAGAAATACTATATTTTTGAAGGGAGACATAAAATGAGCGAAAAAAAAGAAGTTAACCAAAAAAATTTGTTTTCATCGTCGTTTAGGGGGTTTGACAAACAAGAGGTCATAACCTACATAGACGATATAATAACGGGACACCAGAAAGAAAACGACGAGTTAAAACAAGACATTTTAAACCTTAAGACAAAATTAAACGAGGTTATAACTGCGTACAACTCGATTATAAAGATACTTGAACAGTACAGAGAGGCGTTCGAGGAACTTAAAGGAATGCCACAACAAGAGCAAAGCGCCACATCTTATGAACAACCTTCGGTTTTTGATGTTGTTTTGTCAAAAGAGGCTGATGCCGACACTCTGGACAACGAAACCTCTTCGTGTGAACTTGAAACGGATAG
>CAYJFO010000021.1:0-20772 GCA_964369645.1 uncultured Oscillospiraceae bacterium
TTATTTATATTATATTTAATGTTTATAAAAACTACACATAATCTTTTATTTTCTATCATTGATTTTCTTCAAAAAGAATAGTATGCTCACTGTAATATAATTCGTTTCAAATGTATTGTATATTTGATCTTGTCAGGAGAGATAGAATGAAACTTTTAAAAACCCTATTTATTTTGCTGGTAATTATCAGTTTATGTGCGTCTCTTTATAGTGCAAACTTAACATATTCAGACATTAAAGTAAAAGAGCAAAGTTTAATTGAAATATATGCTGATAGAATTCAATCGGCTCTACAATCACAAATACAAGTTAGCCAGATTTTAGGGGAAATACTAGTTATACAGAATGGCCAAATCAATGATGAGCATTTCAATAGAATTTCAAAAGCCTTGTATAACACAAGCATTGAACCGTCTATCGCTTATCTTTCTAATGGGATTTTCACACAAGTATATCCTTATGAACTAAACGCTTTTCTTTTAGGACACAATGTATTTGAAGATAAGATTGCAAAGAATGATTCAATTATCGCAAGAGATAGTGGTGAAATAGTTGTCTCGGGTCCATATAAGCTCGCCGGTGGTCAAGTAGGCATTGTTATTCGAAACCCTTTGTATATTGATAATGAATTTAATGGTTTTTCCGCGGTGGTAGTTCATACCAATAAGCTTTTGTCATCAATTGCTGCAACAAACCTTCCCGATCTTGGATACGAGCTTAAAATTTCCTCGATATATCAAGGGGAGGAGATAGAACTTTTTGTTTCGGAAGATTTTAATTCTAGCTATGCAAGCAACTATTATTTTAAGCTTAGCGATGCAAATTTACAAATAGATTTGTATATGAAAGATAAAATCACCGTTGTTGCAACTAGTTTTATTGCAAGTTTTTTTGTTTTGCTAGCTATTAGCATGTTAATTTATAAATACTTAAAAAAAGCTCACACAATTAGAGAAAATTTAACTAAAAAGCTTGAAACAGACCCTTTAACAGGCGCTAAAAACAGGGTGAAAGTTGAAAAATATGTTAAGGAATCAAAAGGAACTGAGTTTGCGATATTCTACCTTGACCTTAACAAATTCAAACCTGTTAATGATAACTATGGTCATGAAATGGGCGATAAAGTTTTGATTGCTTTTGTACAAAGGCTTAAAGCTGTATTAAAGAATGACAGTATTGTTGCAAGGGTTGGAGGGGATGAATTTGTGGTTATAGCCCCTAATGTCACAAATGATAAAGAAGCCTTATCAATAAGCAGACGTATAAAAAATAGCTCTGAGGCTATATTTACTTTTGAAGATATTAATATAAATATTACTTGCAGTATTGGATATGTATTTTCAAAAGAAGCAAAAAATCTATCTGATTTATTAGCAATCGCCGATAAAAGGATGTATGTTGAAAAACAAAAGAATAGTATTAGAAAATAAATATAAATTTGTCATGTGGTCATTCCACTGCCCACGAACTTTAAAATATCCCCTATGAGGATATAAGTATTCGGAATTTTGTGGAGCTGTTTGAAATACTTTTTGCCTCACTTCTCTTTGCAGTTTGCACCAAAGGATCAAAACCGACGGATTTCTTCAACTTGCAGTTTCGAGAAATATAAACCACGCCGATAATAAAAACTTCAAATTACAGAAAAAGGACACTTATATGCGCTTTGAACGTCAACTAGCCGTTTCACAAATAGGTGAAAGCGGACAAGCAAAGCTTCGCAGTTCCCATATTACAGTAATTGGTGCAGGGGGGCTTGGTTGTTTTGTGCTCGCTTCGCTTTCGGCGGCAGGGATTGGAAACATAACAATTATAGATGGCGACACGGTAGCAACAAGCAACCTCAACCGCCAGATTTTATACGGAGTTTCCGACATTGGAAAACAAAAATCTTTGCTTGCAAAACAAAAGCTTCTCGAACAATATGGCGATATCAAATTTGTGTCACACGATGTTTTAATTGATAACGATAATATTGACAGCATTATAAAAAAAGACACTATTATTTTGGATTGTGTCGACAACTTCAAAACAAGAAACACTGTAAACAGTTTTGCGGTTAAAAACGCCATTCCGCTTATCGAGGGCGGAATAAACGGTTTTTATGGATTTGCAACAACGATTTTTAAAGGGTCACCCTGCCTTAACTGCACCGGATTTTTAAATGTCGCAGAACAAAAAAACGTTCCGTCTATTGCAACAACTGCCGGAATAATAGCCTCGATCATGGCGAACCAAGCTTTAAAACTTATTTTAGAAAGCGGCGAACTTTTGACAGGAAAGATTTTAGAATATGACGGATTGAGTGGAACGTTTGACGTTGTCGAAGTTGACAAGACTTGCAAATGTAAATTTTAAATATTAAAAAAGGAGAATTACATGCCACAGGTTATTTTTAAAGGAATTAAAAAACAAGATGTCGCCGAAATCAGCAAACATCTTCCGAAAAAGTTGGAACAAGTAAGCGAAATTCCGGCCGATTGGTTTACTGTCGAATATGTTGAAACTTTGTTTTTCTCGGGAGGCGAACTGGTTTCAAGTTACCCAATTGTTCAAGTAAACTGGTTCGACCGTGGGCAAGATATAAAAGACAAAATCGCAAAAGAAATAACCGAAGCGATAGCTTCGGTTGGATATAATCAAATTGAAATTTTTTTCATTCCGCTTGAAAAGGAAAGCTATTACGAAAACGGCGAACATTACTAGACGTTTTGCTTGTGTTGTCGCCTTGACTCAATCTTTTGTTTAGCCGACTTTAAAAAAGGTTCAAGTTCAAGTTCGCTTATGTTAAAAATGTTTTCAACTTCGTTTAAAAAGGAATTTTTGAACGAAGTTTTTTTATGCTGTTTTATGTCACAGCTTTCTATAAACTCGACTATCTCGGCGAGATTTTCTCGCTTATCCCCCATCGTTAGTGTCTCGAAGTCTACGCCATAAATAGCGCCTTGTTTGCCGTCTTTATTATACAAAAAATTTCTACAATTAACATCGTCTAAAATCACATTTTTTGTGTCTTGTTCAAACAGATTATAGAATTCAAAAAGCCACAAACAAACTAGCTTTGCAGCCGTTTCGATAGTTAAAGTGTCTGAGTTTTCGACAACGTCTACTACCGTTTCGCTTTTAATATATCTCATAAAGATAAAATTTCTAATGGTAAAATAAGGCTTTGGAACAACCACGCCACCATCTAAAAGCTCTTTTAAAACGCCATACTCAAACTTTGCGCTTTTTTTGTCGCAAACTTTTTTTATGACCAAATTAAAATATCTGTAAACCTCGTTACGTTTAGAATAAAGTCTCATTCAAAGCCTATTTCGATAGTTATCTTTTTATTTTTGTCAAAACCGTCAAGTTCTCCGACAACCGAAAGGACAGAGTTTTTAACCGCCTTTTGAACAAACGGAACCATGTCAAGTTTATTGTCGCCAACTGTAACGGTTATGGGGCTGTTTGAAAGCACACAGTCGCTTCTTTTTTTCCGACGGTTAATTATCTCGACAGCGAATTGTTCGCAACTATATCCACACGCGCCACAACATTGTTTTGGCAAAAGTGGAAGCAACTCGAACGCTACCCCCTCGATAAGGTCTACAAGCCGTTCGATATCTTTAATCGCCGAAATAGCGGGTTTCGAATTAAATCCCTCGACCTTGTCGGAATAAACCCCCGAAAGCGCCACCGCATAGTCGCTCCATTTCAAATCGGCATCCTCTTTTTCGACAGCGGTCACGATTGTCGGAACAAACGCATCGGTCACCCCTTCAAGGATAACATAGTCAAACGAACTATCAAAAAAAGAAACTATCTTTTCTATCGGAAGGTTTTGTTGAAAAAGTATATCAGTCTCGTTTATCCCTCGCGCAACAACAAGTTTCGAGCCCGCGGTTTTATGCCGCGCCGTATTGCTTCCCTCGATGTCGATGTTAAACTGTTCAAAATGTATCTCTTTAACCGAGCCTACTTTGTGCCCTCGTCGCGTAAGCTCTTTAATAATCTCTTCAATTGTCGTGGTTTTTCCGCTCTTTGTTATTCCGCAAACCGAAACTACCTTCATGTTAACCTCCAAACTATCGCTGTCGATTGAACCAACAACACAACTGCGACAACGACAAAATCCCTCGTCGCAAATTTCAAATCAATCATACTTGTCCTTTGATTAAGCGCTTTAAACCCACGTGTTTGCATCGTCGCGGAAAGGTCTTTTGCTTTTAACAAAACGGACGACACAACTGGGAAAAGAATATACGAATACACCTTTATTTTGTTTTTAAATGTCAAGTTTTTAAGCTCTATTCCGCGAAGTTCAATAGCGGTTAAAGAAATTTTCAACTCTTCGCTAAACTTTTGCAAAAACGAAAGACCAAGTACCGCCGAAAACGAAAGTTCAAACGGAACTTTAAACCAAACAAGGCTTTCGGTTATATGTTGTTTGCTATAACTTGCAATAGCCGTCGCTCCGTTTATGAGCGAAAAAAAGCGAAGAAAGATTATTGCGCCTTGTGTTATGCCGTTTATCGTTATAAGATTTACGCCAAACACCTCAAGCAAAACCACCCCACCTTTTGCAAAAATGCTTTGCATAAACGAAGCAAACATGACGACTTGCCAAAGACGTTTTAACTTTTTGAAAGACGATTTAATATCAATTTTGATATACAAGTTAAAAAGGGTTATCGTTATTGCGGTTAGCGTTGCCGAAAAGATATCACGCAGAAAAACGGCACAAAACGAATTAATCACCACCACCAAAAGCGTCGCCCTGACGTCAATTTTACACGTCATAAACCGCCCCTTTCTCAACGACAAGGGTTTTGTTTGTGCAAAGCATATCGACAAACTCTCGGTCGTGGCTTATAACAACAACTCCTTTTCCGTCGAGCACAAGTCGTTGAATAACGTTATTAAGCGCTTCAATCGACTGTATGTCAAGGCCTGATGTCGGCTCGTCCAACACAAATAGTTGTGGGTCACTCATCAAAAGCGCAGCTATAGCAAGCCGTTGTTTTTCTCCTTTTGAAAGGGTTATGACGTTTTGTTCCAATTTATCTTCAAGGTTGAATTTTTTTAAAATCTCAATCGCTTTTTTTGCCGCTTTGTCGTTGTTGTTTCCTTTAAGTTGTTCGACAAATGTTAATTCTTCAAGGACGTTAACCGCAAAAAGTTGGTTAGAAGGTTCTTGAAAAAGATACGCAATTTTTTGCCCTATCTTTGAAAGCGTAAGATCCAAAAGCGACGCCTCGTTAAACAAGATATCTCCGCTTTTGGGTTTTAATATTCCGGCGATAAGTTTCGCAATCGTTGTTTTTCCGTTTGCGTTTTCCCCTTTTAACACGGTTATGCCGCTAAGCGGTATCGCAAACGACACATTTTTTATCTCAAACTCGCCGTTTTGATATCGAAAGCAAACGTCTTTAAACCGTAACATCTTTTCCCCCAAAGTTTAAATCTACGACCCTATTAGCGGCAGCGTCTAAAACCCCAGTGTGGTCCGCGAGTATAACGGTTGCGCCGTCTTGAACAAGTTCAAGCACTATGTTTTTAACACTGTCTTTGTTATATTCATCAAGCATCGAAAATATCTCGTCGAACAGGTATATCCTGGGCGACAAGGCTACTACCGCCGCTATCGTCACAAGTTCAACTTGTCCTCCCGAAAGATTGTGAGGATTAAGATTTCTAAGCTGTTCTATCTTAAACCGTTCCAAAACCTTGTCGGTTTTTTTTAGTATAACGTCTTTTTCAACACAAAGATTTTGAAGACCGAAAAAAATCTCCTCCTCAACCGTTGGCGCTATAATCCTGTTTTGTGCCGTAGAAAAAACTACCCCAAGCGTTGTTGCCATCGTTTTAGCGTCAATCTCGGACAGTTCCTTTTGCTCGATATATATCTTTCCCGACGAGAAGTTGTTAAATGCTTGCACACCACAAACAATGTTAAAAAGAGTCGACTTTCCGCTTCCGCTTTTACCTTTTAAAATTAAAAGCTCCCCTTTTTTAACGGTGAGGTTAAAATCTTTAAAGATATTTCTTTTCCCGTCGTAGCTAAACGTCAAGTTTTCAATTTTAACTATCATGTCGCTATTCATTAAACGTTACTTCCGCAAGATATTTACACCATCTTTGGCTAAACTTATCGTTTGGCAAAACCATCATAAATGGTCCGCTTCCGCCATTTTCGCGGTCTTTAAGTTGTTCTCCGTCCTCCCCCGTCACAATAAAACAGATTTCAGGATCAAGCGCCTCGTCTATGCTTATACCTGTTGAATAACTGTCGTTTGCGGTAAACACAACACCGGTGCAGTTTGTCATGTCGATTTCAAGATGGGCGAGTATGCTAGCTAGTGGAACTCCCTCAAAGTTTCTTGTCTCGTCGCCGTCCGTGTTGCTTGTGTTGTAGTTTGCGGCTATGTCGATTATGCCAATCTCTTCAAGCAACGCTATGTCAATTTCATATATCTCGTTGTTTGCAACTATGTTAAACGCTCCGTCTTGCGCCGTAACGGACGGGCGATTTAAAAAATAAAGTGCCGCTGTCGCTATCGCAAGAACTATTATTATAGCAATCGCTATCTTAAATTGTTTTGTCATTCTCCCTCTCCCTTATAAACAATGTACGGAACAACAATGTTGTTGTACGACACAAAATCATGTTGTCCGCCCTCTTGCACCTGTTCAACACCGTGGTCGGCTACTATGATAATCGTTCCATCAAAACTTTGTGCAATTTCTTGAACCATCTTGTCTGCTTGCTCAACCGTTTTCATATTCTGTTCGCTATATGGCCCAAACTTTGAAGCATCGTCGTCGATACCATGGAAATGCACGTATATAAAATTCGGGTGTTGCTCAATGGCTTTCAAAACATTTTTATAAACCGCATCATCTGAACTTTCCCCTTGTTGCGGTATCGACAAAATCGGTTGCAACGAACTATTTAAAAGACTCATGCTCCCCTCGATATAAACCGAAGTTTTGCCGTTTTTTTGTAACATTTCAAATATATCCTCGACGTCATACTCTCGGTCATCCCTTGATAAAATGCCGGTTTCGTTTGGTTTTTTCCCTGTCAACATCGACGCCAGATTAACGTTTGAAATAGTCGGATAAAACGCGTTTGCAAACTGAACTTCAAGCGACGACATAAACGGAATTACCCCCTGCTCGTTCGCCTTGTCAAAGATGTTTTTCCCAAACCCGTCAAGCTCTATCACGATGACGTTTTCGCCATCTTGTACCAAACGAACAACGTCGTTATAAACCTCGGTTATCGAAAAAAGAGGCGGGTCGGCAATTATTCCGGCAACATTTTCAACTTTCTCGCCCGTCGACTTAACATAGTCCACCCCGTTGTTCGTAAACAAAACCGCGCTTTGTTCGGTCGGCCGGTCGTGGAAACTGTCGCCGTCTTTTGTAAAGATAGCTATCGAACTTTCAAACGAAAGCAAGCTTTCAAGCGGTAGCGTTATATTTCTTGTATAAACTGTGACCGTTTCGCCCTCTATCTCGCTTGTGCCCTCAACGTTTAAAACATGATTGTACGCCGTTTTGTAGATACTTCCGGGCGAAATAAACTTTGTTTCGTCTACGCTTGAAAACGAAACATAATCGGAATATATCTCGTTTGAAACCACAACTATCTTTTCAAGCAGTTTTATGTTACTGCTTATGGGATAACTGTCCGTTATGTTGTGCCAACCGTTTTGGTCGGAATACGCAACGGAACATTCAGAAAGTTTTTTGTTTGATATCTCTGCCGTAAGCCCGTCTTTTCCGACAAGCAAAACGTTAAAATCTTCGCTTTTTGGGGTTGTAAGATTTATTATTGTTTCAAGGGACACAGCTTTAAGTTTTTCGCCGTCTTTCTCTATCTCGAAAAAATCTTTTGTTTCGTCCCCTGTAAATCTAAACGAGTTTTGGACATCGCCCACAACGTAAAATGCGCTGTTTTCGGGATACTGTTCATTTAAAACACATCCCGAAAACAACGTCACGATAGTCATAATTAAAAACAAAGCCTTTAAACGAGCCCCGTTTTTTTCAATTTTACAAAAAGTTGCCATGCAACTACTCCTCCAACAGCGCCCGAAAGCGAGGCTAGCGCAGCGCTAAACAAAAACGGAACAAGCGGCAAGGCGAAAAACACCATGCTAACTAGCATACTCCCCGTTATGTTTGCGGCAATGCCTGCAAACAGGAAATTTAAAACTGTCTTGTCTTTGTTTTTGGCAATCAAAAAAACAAGATCCACCGCAATCCCTGGAAGGGAGTATGTCAAAAGGCTTGCGACTCCGTGCGAACCGCTTATCCCCGCTATAATAACCATAATAGCTTGAACCAAACCTGTCAGAGTTCCAGCTCCAGCCCTGTCACAAATTCCTGCGGAAAGAACTATGAAAAGCATGTATATACCGCCGGCAAGCGAACCGCCCGGAATAAACAGAGAACTTGTGACTATTTGAACAAGTGGAACGACTATGCTTTTAACCGCAATTCCAACCGCCGCCATTAATGAAATAACAACAAGATGATAAATAGAAAAGCTCCCTAAAATTTTTTTCACCCCATTAATTCCCCTACATAGATGCTCAAAATCTGTTCCGAAATATCTTTGTTATACATCGAATCTTCGTCATAGTAGTTCATTAAAAGTTTGCCATCTTCAAACTTAATTTCTGCTTTTGAGAGTTCATCCGCCGGTATTACGACATGGAAAACTCCGTTTCCGTACATAACCGATATAACATCATCTTCGGTATACGACATCTCGGCGAGTTCCAAAAGGCTTAAAAGCGTCAGCGGTTTTTGCTCCTCTTCAAGTTTAAGGGTTGCCATCTCTCCGCTCAACAAACATTCGTCGCCATACTTAAACATAAGGGTTTGTTTCATTCTCATGCCCTCGGGAAGATCTGGACCTATAAACATCGGGGCGTGTTCCCCCGTTATCTTTAGATACTGCGCCGCCGCAAGTTCCCATCTTTCGGTCTTGCTCCAACCGTCAAGCCCGACAATCATAACAAATTCATCTTCATTTGAAGACCCCAACAAAACGGCGTCGTTAAGTGGAACGGCCTTATCTATAGAACCGTTGTAGTTGTAGTCTTCCGGATCGATTGAAAGGTTAATGTGTGTTTCTATTATTGCAATTCTTTTTGTTTCTTCCGCTTGTTTTGGGTCTAAAAGTTCGATTTTAGAGATAAACTTAACCCAATACATCGCCCTTTCGTCGGGAACTACTGTTCTTAAATCAACCTCTTCGCCGTTTATCTCATATGCAATTATGATATCTCTTGTTTCAAGCACCTCGCTCGGAACTTCAATAGAATATCCGTCCGACGCGGTGAGGATAATCGAGCCATAGTCGAGTTGGCTTAATCCGTTTGCTTCAAGGATATCTTGAAGCAACGTTCCTTTTGCCTCTACGGTTTTTTCTGTTCCGGACGAATTAACCGAAACGGTCGAGATATCGAGGGCTTCAAAACCTTTTACCTCTTCCCCCGAAAGGACTATATCGCCGTTTGTTCCGCCGACAATCGTTAGCTGTTGGGCGTTTGCAACCTCGCCCGTTGCAACATATCCGAAATCTCTTGGGTGTGGCCCCGCTTCGCGAATGGCATTCGCCGTCGCCGCTAATATACCTCGGCTTGTTAGCGTAGCGCCCGATATAACGTCTACGCCAAGGCTTTGGTTCTCGACTATAATGGGCGGAAGCTCATTAATCGCTTTTTGAGCATATTCAACATCATCGATATGCGACAACACTTGAAGCGACGAGATAACGCCATTTTCGATAACCATCTCGACCGTCAAATCACCGTTTTTACTTTTTGCCGTTCCCTGAAAAGTTCCGTCGTCAAGAACGGGATTTTGCGTTTCGCCCCCATTTACGCATGAACAAAGCAAAACTAGCGACAAGGCAAACGCTAAAAAATAAACAATACTTTTTTTCATTATAATTTCTTTCATGTTATTGAACTATAATCTTTGTAACAAACTTTATGTAGTTCTTTCCGCTTCCCTCTTCGGGCGCAACGGTTATAGAGTTATCTTCAAGAGGTTCTCCGCTTTCAAGCCAAGCCAAAACTACGCCTTGCTCCGCAAGCGCGACTTTGTCGAAATCTGCGCTAAAACCGTCGCTAGCTTCAATCGTTATAACCTCATAATCGTCTATTCCAAGCGTATAAAGCATGTCGGTCAAAAGAACTCCGCCAAAGCTATATTCTTTTGTCGTTCCAGATTGATTGGTAATACTGCTTTCAAGCGTGGTAAACTCGGCTTGTTTTGCATCTTCCGTCGTAAACTCTGTTACTCCATCAACCCCTTCAATCGCTATAGAAAACTCGACATAATCTATTTCGGACGAGCTAGCGCACCCTACCATTAAACAAACAACAACTAAAACAAATGTCGATAGAATTAATAATTTTTTCATGTTTAAACCCTTTACCTTTCTTTTCAAATAAGTATATATTAATTTAAAAGATAAGGCAATAAAAAAGCACCCGTTTTTTGGGGTGCTTAGCGTGTCGAAAAAGTTATCGCTAAAAAACATTGCACAAAACTATGCGTAGGGGCGGATATCATCCGCCCGCCCTTGGTTGCACAAATTATATAAATCGCTGTTGTTATGATAATTAAGCGGCAAAATGGCAACGAAAAACCTTATTCTAAGTTTTTTTGCCACAGTGTGGGGTGTGCCTAAACGGGCGGATTATATCCGCCCCTACATTCTACCTATTGTGTTTATGCAAAATGTCGAAGCAAAATTTTGCAAGAGGGGTTTTTCGACAGACTGGAGCGCCCATTTTTGGGTGCTTTCTTTTTATTCTATTTCGGAAAATTTATTCACTTTCTTTAACATCCATTCATACATAACAAGCATAATAACTAACATAACCCCAAGATAAACCGGATATAAGCTAAAACTTATCTCTCTGCCAATAACACCGAAAAGCGCCGGCATAACAAGCGTTCCGCTATACGCCGTAGCCATCTGCACCCCTGTAATTGCTTGGGAATTGTTAACCCCGAAGTTGTAAGGAAGACAATGAAGCATACAAGGGAAGACGGGAGCGGCTCCAAGGCCTATTAGCATCAAACCAACAAACGCGGTATAATCGCCAAACGGAACAAACAAAATCGTTATCCCTAGCGCAATTAATGCCACTCCCCCGCGTATCATCTGTTTATCGCTACATTTGATCGCTATAAAACCACTAACCCCTCTGCCTATCGTTATTCCAAGATAGAAAATCGCAGAAAATCCGGCGGCTATTTCCGGAGTTATTCCACGGTCAAAAACTAGATAACTACTAGCCCAAAGTCCGGCTGTTTGTTCAAGAGCACAAAAGCAAAAAAAAGCAACCGCTATCTGCTTAACTCCTCGTATATTAAAGATTTCTTTTATTGTAAGATTTGTGTTTTCAAGTTGCTGTGAACAATCGTTATTTAAACTTATCTTCGATTTCCAAACAGGAGCCGAAATCATAACAACAACCGCAAGCGCCGCTTGTATACCAAAAAGAACGATATAACCCACCCTAAACGTAAAGCCACCTGTAAGCGCCATACCCATAATATATGGTCCAAGAGTTGCTCCAATCCCCCACATACAATGTAGCCAACTCATGTGTTTGCTTTCAAAGTTAACCGAAACAAAGTTGTTTAACGCGGTGTCTACGCTTCCGGCGCCCAATCCGTATGGTATCGCCCAAAGACAAAGAATCAAGAAAGACGGGCTTGAAGAAAAACCGAACAACGAAATAGCAGTTACTAAAATGCTACACGATGTTACTTTGTGTACGCCAAATTTGTTAATTAACCTGTTGCTGTTAAGGCTTGAAATGACAGTTCCTGCCGAGATAATAATCGTTACAATCCCCATGTTCGAAATCGAAACGCCAAACTCTTGGCTTATAACCGGCCAAGCCGAGCCCAATACGGCGTCGGGCAAGCCGAGACTTATAAAAGATAGATAGATAAGTGCTAAAAGTAGTGTAATCATGTTGAACCTCCGTTTTGTTTAGGGTATAATTATATCATCTTAGTTTCATGATTATCTATTAAAATTTGGTACATATATGTAATTATTTCGCCAAAACACATAAGGAGCAAAGATGGAAACCAATTCTTGTAGCTTAATTTTAGACAAAACCAACAAAGAACTTAACTTAAAAGGAACCAACGAACTGCCTGTTGCTGTTTATAACGATGATTTAAAAGCCGAACCTGTTCCATACCATTGGCACGACGAGATCGAGCTAATTGTGGTTGTAAGCGGCAAGATGGAACTAGTTGTCGAGGGGGAAAAATTCGTTTTCTCTGCTGGAGAGGGAATTTTTATAAACTCGGGGAGGCTTCATTCGTGTGTGAACTTTGACGAGACCAACTGTTTTCTTAAGTCGTTTGTTCTTCATTCAAAATTTATCTATGGGGATTTAACCAGCATTTTATATCAAAATTACCTCCACCCATTGATTAACGAATCTTCGGCTGGTTTCGTTATTTTAACCGCCGAGATGTGTGACATTTTGTTGTCTGCATACGATATTTTTGTCGAAAGACCTTTTGCGTTTGAGTTTTCCGTTCGCGAACATCTAACTAAAATAATAATGACGATTATTAAAACAACCGAAAATGATAAAGTGCCTTTTAACGCAAAAAAAACAAGACAACTTAATCGTTGTAAATTAATGTTATCTTTTATACATACTAACTATGGGGAAGATATTACTCTTTTTGACATAGCAAACAGCGCAAACATAAAAGAAAGCGAATGTTTAAGATGTTTTAAAACGGTACTTAACACTTCGCCTATTAAATATCTTAAAACCTACCGAATAGAACGGTCGGCTTTTGCGCTTAAAACCTCTGTCCAACCTATCATAGACATAGCTTTAAGTTGCGGGTTTGTTGAGATGAGTTACTTTTCAAAAAGCTTTAAAGAACAATATAAAATGACTCCGTCTGAATATAGAAAATTGGAACAAACCTAAACGATTAACAAGAATTTGAAAAAACGAACTATTATTTAGTTTGCAATTTTTTTTCGTCTTTTTTTGTTTTGATGTTCATAATAACTATCGACGCTAACACAAGCGATATTCCGAAAATCTTCGGAGCGGTAACCGTTTCAAAAAGCAACAAAAGGCCAAACAGCGACGCGACAACAACCTCGACCGACGCGACAATCGGAGCCCTCGAAGCTTCAACCCCTTTTGACATTCCGTACATATATAAAAGATACGGCAAAATAGTTGCGACAACCGAAAGCAAAACCGCCCAAAATATGCTTTGAAAAGTCAGAATAACGTCTAGTTGTTCTAATGGGTCAGAGATTAAAAACATCGTTAATGTTCCGAAAACAAAGCTATAGAACACGATTAAAAAAGGATCGTATCTGTCGGTGTACATCTTGCCCACCGTTGTTATAAGGCTGTATAAAAAACCGCTTAAAATCCCGAAAACGACCCCTATAACCGAAAATGTAATCTCATCGAAAACCCCGCCCGTTACGGTAAATATACATCCTAAAAAATTAACCAAAAGCGCCACTATCTTTTTTACAGACATCTTTTCTTTAAACAACCACACTGCGGCAAGGCAGACAAACGCCGGCGCTGTGTAAAGAAGAACCGAAGCAGACGAAGAGCCAAGCATAACAATCGTGTTGTTATAGCAAAAATTAAAAAGCCCCTGTGCAAACACGCCCAATATAAAACAAGCAAAAATCCCCGTTTTGTCTATCTTAAAATATCCTATTCCGTGGCGAAAAAACAGATATAAAAAAAGGATTATCATGCTGTAGAACAGCCTTAAAAACGCAACGGTTGATGCGGGTATTCCGGCGGCGTTTAGGTTTGTTACAAAAAAGCCAATTGAACCCCAAAGGCAAGCTGCTGTAAAAATAAATGTATAACCCGATTTCTTTATCATATATATATTCCTTTAAAATGTCTTGAAAAAAGCCAGCATTCGCATGATAACAAAACCGCTTAACATAGTCAACCGATTTCAAAAGTTTATTATAAAAACCAACTTTATTATGTCGTTATTTCGACCAAGTTCCCCTCCGGGTCTTTGACGCAACTTTCAAAATATCCGTCCCCCGTCGTCCGCGGAAAACTTGTTACTTCAAAGCCATCGTTTTGAATCTCGGCGGTTAGCCGTTCAACCTCTTGTTTGCTTCCGACGCTAAATGCGAGATGGATATAACCCTCGCGCTTGTCGTTTTGGCTTTTTTGTTCAAGCGACGGAAAGTTCATAATCTCGAGCCTTGCCCCATCTTCAAACGTCAGAAAATATGATTTAAACCCTGTTGTTTTATTGTGATACATTTCGTTGTTTTTTGCATTAAAATACTTTGTGTAAAATTGTTTGGTTGTTTCAAGATCATTGACATAAACAGCTATATGTTCAATCTTCATTGATATATTTTCCTTTTTTGTTTAATATTTTGATTGCAGTTTGATTATATCAATTAAACAAAAATTAAACAATGTTTTTTGGAGATTAAGAATATATCAGCCCTATTCCACATCATTGTCCACCCGCTTTTTCAAATCTACTTGACAAATCCAAAAAAAGTGATATATTTATAACATATAGGTGGCAATTATATCACATTTTTAAGGAGTGCAACAGTTATGCAACAAAGAAAATATTTAACCTATTTTGGTTTTTTGGGATTTTTAGGGTTTTTAGGCTTTTTGTTTTTTAACACAGGTCACCCTGCGACGCTTTTGCTCTTTATGCATTTTGCTCATTTCAATTTTTTCTTTATATCAAAAATAGCCAATGAAATGCCGGACGAAAGGTACATTGAAAACCGAAACAGAGCGGTTAAAAGCGCTTTAACAATTCCCGCGATATCGCTTTCTTTGCTCACGCTTCTCGCAAGTTTTTTTGCGTTAACTAGTGTTGTGATAGTTTTATTTGGTGCTTTAACCTATTCCGCAACATTTGTAGCATACGCGATATTCTTTTGCAAATATGAAAAGGAATAGTAACGAACAAAATGCCGACATTTATTAGTAATCTTAAAGAGTATAGAACCTACGCTCGCTTGACACAAGAGGAACTAGCACAAAAAGTTGGGGTTCGGCGCGAAACGATAATTCGTTTAGAAGCCGCAAAATATAACCCTTCGTTAAAACTTGCTATCGACATTTCAAGAGCAGTCGACACCCCTATTGAAAAAATCTTTGTTTTTGAGTAAAATTAAAAACAACAGTATTTTATCGAAACTTTCAAAAGGAGCTTTAAAAACTATGCGAGAGCCAAAATATAATATACAAATAGTTGCTTGGGTGTCGTTTTTTGTCGGCATTTGCTTTTTTGTTTTAGCGATGGTTAGCTCGTACGTTTTCCCCTCACTTTCGATACCGCTTATTTTTTTAAGGGGATATTCAATCTATGACATAGCGTTGATTATTTTTTATTCAACAATCTTTCTAAGCGCCGCTTTGCGTATTAAAGCAAGAGCGATGGAGCGACAATTTCAAGACACGCTTTCGGACGGCGACGAAATCGAAGGCGAGGTTATAAACATAATACCGCTTAAACATCTCAAATTCTTTAGCAAAAACCACGCATACCAAATCGAATACAGCTATTATCGGTTTGGGGAAACTCCGATAAAAAAAAGCCATTACATATGGTATGAGCCGGAACTTTCAAAAGGCGACATTATCTATGTTTATGTCGAAAAAGACGGCAGTTCGGCTATTAATTTCTAAATCTAACCTGTTTAAACTTACAATTTTTTTCACATTTATGTATTAATTGTAAGTTTCATTTTTTGTACCTATTACACAATAATTTATGGTAATATATAGTGGTAAAATCGTTTGTATAATACAATATTTTAATTCAAGGAGAATTAGTATAAAATGAAAAAGTTCACCGCTCTTTTGTTGGCAGTCTTGCTTATGCTGTCAACACTCACCGCTTGCGCGGCCCCCTCGACAACCGACCCTGTCGAAGCCGAGCAACCAACCTCGACGATAACGTCTAACGTTCCTCTCGACACATTGGTTGTCGGTTCTGCCGAGATGAAACAAAACTTTATTGCCGGATTTGGAAACAATGCGTCCGACTTTTCAATCGAAACTTTAGTTGGCGGACACGTTTCAACATATGAATATACAGCCGACGGTGGTATAGCTCTCAACGAAACGGTAGTGTCAAACGTTGAAACCGCGCTAGACGACCAAGGCAACAAAACATACACCTTCACATTACACGACGACATTATGTGGAACAACGGAGAACCTATTACCGCAAAAGATTACGTCACAATGGTTCTTTTCTACGCCGCCCCCGAATGGACAGAAGCCGGCGCCGCTTCGTCCGGCCATGACGCTCTCGTTGGTTATACAGAATATAACGCCGGTTCAACCGACACATTTTCGGGAGTTAAGCTTATTTCGGATACAGAATTTTCCCTTACGATAGCAGCGGAAAACCTTCCGTATTTCTGGGAACAAGTCCACGTTATAGTTCGTCCCATACATTTCGATACATATCTTAAGTCGTGCGAACTGATATCGGACGAAAACGGTTCGCGTTTTGAATTTTCCGAAGGCGACCTTTTAACTAACTGCAAAAGAATTGTCGAACAAGAACGAATCTTCCCAACCGTTACGTGTGGCCCTTATACTTTGGTTTCGTTTGAAAACCAAACGGCAACACTTGAAGTTAACGAATATTTCAAAGGCGACATGTACGGAAACAAACCGTTCTTTAAAACTGTTATTCAAAAATCCGTTCCGACCGAAACCGACATAGAATGGGTTATAAACGGTGATATCGACATTCTTCCGGGCGTTATTGAGTATGAAAAGATAGAAGCGGCAAAAGCTTCTGAAACTACTGAACTTGTAACCTACGCTCGTTCGGGATTTGGTTTTCTCGCTATGCTTTGCGACTATGGCGTTACAAGTGACGTAAACGTTCGTTGGGCTCTCGCTTCTTTAATCGATCGTTCTGCAGTTGTTGAACATGTTTTGGGCGGATACGGAACAACGGTTGACAGCGAATACGGTATCGGCCAATGGATGTATCAAGAACTTGCGGCGGAACTTCAACAACAACTTCAACCTATCTCGTTCAATATAGACGCGGCCAACGACTATCTCGACCAAACCGAATGGATCTTTGAAGCGGACGGCGTTACCCCGTTCGATCGCTCAAAAGCTTTAGCTGACGGAAGTTATATACGTCACAACGAAAACTTTGAAAAATTAATTATTAACCACCTAGGCCAGACCGACAACGTACTAACAGATATAATCGAAATCCAATATGCCGCAAACGCTCCTTTAGCCGGAATCGAATTCAATGTTGAAAAAAGCGACTGGAACGCGGTTTTGGAAAACTATTATTACTCGTATGAACTCGCTCCCGAAAACAGAATATACAACACTTTTAACCTTGCGACAAACTTCGCGGCGGTGTTCGACAGATATTATACCTGGCATTCCGATTTTGTCGGAACGATGCAAAACAGAGCGCAACTTAGCGATGAGCAACTAGACGCGGCTATCATAGCCATGCGCGAATGCGAACCCGACGATATCGACAGCTATCTCGACGCTTGGCTTGATTACGAGATACGTTGGAACGAACTCATGCCCCAAGTGCCGCTATATTCAAACGACTATTATGATGCCGCACATGTTTTTGTTGATGGTTTCAACACAACTCCATATGCAAGATATCAAGATATAATATGTCAAATGTCCAAAAGCGAAAAATAACGTTTCAGCCAAAAGAAACGTCAAATTAATAAAATTTAGTTAATCAATTGCAAAATCTTAAAGGGAAACGCAATGATACGATATTTCTTAAAGCGAATTGTCATCTTGATACCTGTAGTTTTTTTGGTGTCTGTCTTAATTTTTGCGGTGGTGAAAATTATGCCGGGAGACCCGGTTGTGTTAATGTTGCCAACCGAACTTACAGAACAGCAATATCAAGCTGCATACGACGCGATGTACAAAAGGTTGGGCCTTGACCAAAATATCGTAACACAGTATTTTATCTGGATTAAAGGAATATTTAACGGGGATTTCGGTTATTCAAACCAATATAACCGCCCCGTTTCCGAGGTTATCTCGGAACCTTTGAAAAACACGCTCATTTTAAATCTCTGTGTAAACTTTCTTTACCTTATGATAGCTATCCCTGTTGGAATAAAGTGTGCAACCAAACGCATGTCGCTTTTCGATAACGGTTGGCAGTTTTTTTCGCTTGTAACCTATTCAACCCCGTCGTTTTTTATAGCCGTTATGCTTATATTTATCTTTTCGATAACTCTTGGGTGGTTGCCGCTTGGCGGAACCCCTTCTTCGGTCGGTTTAAGCACGGCGGAATTTTTGTCTGAATGGGTTAAAACGCTTTTGCTTCCAGCCGTCACGCTAACCGTCATAAGCCTTGCCGGCGCGGTTAGATATATCCGCGGCGCAATGATAGAGGCCTTAAGCCAAGATTACATTAGAACCGCAAGGTCAAAAGGCCTTTCGGAAAAAGTTGTAATATATTCCCACGCGTTTCGCAACGCCTTAATACCCGTGTCATATATAATCGTCGGAACGCTGTTTTCGTTGTTTGCTGGTTCTGCGATAATCGAAAGCGTCTTTCAATATAACGGTATTGGCAAGCTTATTATAAGCTCGGTTTACAACCGAGACAACAACATAATAACAACGCTAAACCTTTTATATGCGGTCATAAGCCTTGTTTCGGTTGTAGTAGCGGATATTGTTTACGGACTTGTCGACCCTAGAATTAAGCTTAAGTAACAAGGATATAATATGCCTGTTAACCACAACAACGACAATCTATTAAAAAAAATCTTTAAATCGTTTTGCAGCATGTTTAAGCGATTTTTTAAAGGTATCAACGTTTCCCCCGAAAACGTCCAACAAAGCGAATTTATATCGCCTTTAAAAACAGTCGGGTTAAAGTTCATAAAAAACAAACTCGCTGTAATTGGTACGGTAGGGTTTGTTTTTATTTTTCTGTTTTGTTTTATCGGCTCTCTTTTGTTGCCGTATGACCAACACAAGACAGAACTTACCCTTGCAAACTTGCGCCCCGGTTTAAACTATCTAGATTATCCCTCGGAACTTGAGAATAAACAGGTTAAAAAAATATCTTCCGGAATATCGTTTAGCGCCGCCATAACCGAAGACGGTGAATTTTATATCTTTGGAACCGAACCAAACAAAAATCAACAAAATGTTTCAAGCTATATCTTTGATGTTCCGCCCGAGATATATCAAACCGAGATACAAGACATAGCGTGTGGCGGCAACCACATAGTAGCGGTGGACAAAGACGACAATTTTTACGCTTTCGGTTACAACGGCAACGGCCAAACCGACATAAACAGTGAGATAATAAACGTTTTTAAACGTGACGACGTTACGGTTAAACAACTTGAAGCTATGTCTGGATATACTGCGGTTGTCGGAAGCGACCAAAATCTTTATATCTTTGGTTCAATGACTGCGGAAACGACATTTCTAATCCCCCGTGAATACAAAGGACGAATAGTCGAAATAGCGCCTGCCGACAACAACATAGCGTTGCTTTTAGACGACGGAACAGTCGCGGTTATCGGGGACAGGGGAACAGAGTTCTCTTCTCTTTTGCCACAACAACTAACCGACAACAGCGTTTTTATAACCTCTATTGCGGCAACAAATCGAAACGTGCTTGCGTTATCAAGCGACAACGATTTATATACCTGGGGAAGTTCAAGCGATAACCTCGACAAACTTCCCGAACTTTCGGGAAAGCCTATTGATATAGACGGCGGATATAAAAACTTTATGATACTAACCGACAAGGGCGAAGTTTTTGTGACGGGGGACAACAGTTTTAAACAAACCGAAGTTCCAAACGACGCTAAAAACATCGACAACATCTACATCGACTATTTCCAACTTTACGCTATTGGCGAACAAGGAATTAGCTCGTTTGGAAACAACGGTTTTTGGTTCGGCACAGACCAGTTCGGGCGCGACATACTTTTGCGTATAATCCATGGTGGAAGAATTTCGCTTACGGTCGGAATTATCGCGGTCGTAATCTCAACGTCGATAGCGTTGCTTGTCGGACTTACGGCGGGTTATTTTGGCGGTTTTGTAGACCACGCTTTAATGCGTATGGCGGACGTGTTTGACGCTATCCCGTTTTACCCAATAGCGATAACCCTTTCATATGCAATAGGTTTTTCTTTGTCGCAAGCAAACAAACTTTTTCTCATTATGGTGATACTCGGTCTTTTGGGGTGGATGTCGCTAGCGCGTCTTATTCGCGCAAAACTTTTGCTTGAACGCGAAAAAGATTTTGTGCTAGCTGCCCGTGCGCTTGGTATTAAACGACGTATCATTATGTTTCGCCACATTCTCCCCAACATCCTCAACATTGTCATAGTCAACATAACTCTAGGCTATTCCTCCTCGCTTCTTGCGGAGGCCGCCCTGTCTTTCCTTGGTTTCGGTGTTTCCGAACCCACCCCCTCTTGGGGCAACATGTTAAGTTCGGCGCAAGACATATCGGTTATCGAGTTCTATTGGTGGCGCTGGCTCATTCCGGCTTTCTTTGTGGTTGCCACCGCTTTAAGCGTTAACCTAATCGGAGATGCTTTGAGAGAAGCTCTCGACCCTAAGTCGTCTGATTAACGGGAGAACAACAGTGTGTCAAAAAAGGTATGCGCTAAAAAATGTTACACAAAACCATGGGTAGGGGCGGATACCATCC
>CAYJFO010000022.1:0-20598 GCA_964369645.1 uncultured Oscillospiraceae bacterium
TATAGTATTTATAAGAAATAATTTTTTAGGGGTGTTATATGAATCTTCCCGAAATATTCGGAAACATGGTGTTCAACGACAAGGCGATGAAACAATGGTTGCCAAACGATACCTACAAATCGCTTAAAGAAACTATTGCAAGCGGAAAAGAGCTTGACATAGCTATTGCAAAAGTTGTTGCAAACGCTATGAAAGAATGGGCAATCGAAAAGGGCGCGACCCATTATACACATTGGTTTCAACCTATGAACGGTGTAACCGCGGAAAAACACGACAGTTTTATTCGTCAAGGAGAAGAAGACGGAATTATAATGGACTTTTCCGGTAAAGAGCTTATTAAAGGCGAACCGGATGCATCGAGTTTTCCGTCGGGAGGTCTTCGAGTAACGTTTGAAGCAAGGGGATACACCGCGTGGGATCCCACATCATATGCATTTATAAAGGACAACACGCTTTGTATACCGACGGCGTTTTGTTCCTATTCGGGTTATGCGCTAGACATGAAAACTCCACTTTTGCGTTCTATCGAAGCATTTGAAAAACAAGCAGGGCGTGTGTTGAAGTTTTTCGGTGACGGAACAGACCGGGCAACTTCGACGGTTGGAGCTGAACAGGAGTATTTTCTTATAGATAAAAGGATGTTTTTAAAACGTCCCGATTTAATTCATTGCGGAAGAACCCTTTTTGGAGCAAAACCTCCAAAAGGCCAAGAACTTGACGACCATTATTTCGGAGCAATTAAACCGCGAGTATTTGAGTTTATGAAACAACTCGACGAAGAACTTTGGAAACTAGGTGTCCTTGCAAAGACGGAACACAACGAAGCCGCCCCCGCCCAACATGAACTAGCGCCTATCTTCACGACATGCAACACTGCGTCCGATCATAACTATCTCACTATGGAGATGATGAAGATGATAGCCGAGCGCAACGGTCTTGCGTGTCTTTTACACGAAAAACCGTTTGCCGGAGTAAACGGAAGCGGAAAACACAACAACTGGTCGATAACGACGGACAAGGGCGAGAATATCCTAGCTCCTGGAAAAACACCGTCTCAAAACACAAGATTTATGTTGTTTTTAGTTGCTGTTATAAAAGCGGTCGACGACTACCAAGACCTTTTGCGTTTTTCAATAGCGAGCGCAGGAAACGACCATCGCCTGGGCGCGGCGGAAGCCCCGCCTGCAATTGTGTCGATGTTTTTAGGGGACGAACTAACCGCAATTATAGAGCATGTTGCTAATGACGAACAACACGAAGACTGGACAAAATCTAAACTTTTGACCGGCGCAAAGGTGCTTCCCGATCTTTCAAAAGACACGACCGATCGAAACAGAACTTCGCCGTTTGCTTTTACCGGTAATAAATTCGAGTTTAGAATGTTGGGTTCTGCGACATCGGTTGCAGGTTCTAACATAATTATAAACACGATAGTAGCCGAATCATTAAGGCAGTTTGCGGACTATCTCGAAAAGGTAGACGATGTCGAAACCGCGATAAATGAGCTTATATCAACCGCGATTAAGATGCACAAAAGAATAATATTTAATGGCAACAATTATAGCAGCGAATGGGTCGAAGAAGCAAAGAAGAGAGGTCTTTATAATCTTAAGACGACGGTTGAAGCAGCGTTAAGTTTCCCGACAAAAAGAAATATCGACCTGTTTAAAATACATGGTGTATACTCCGAGATGGAGGTTCGTTCACAGTTTGAGATTAAACTCGAGAGCTATTCCAAAACTATAATGATTGAAGCGCTAACCATGATTGATATGGTTAAAAAAGGTGTTATACCAAGCGTTCTTGAATATCAAACAACAGTGGCAAAATCCGCAAATCTCAAGCATTCGCTTAACGGAAATCTGTCTATAGTTATGGAAGATGGTTTGCTTTCAAAGATTTCGGACAAAAGCGAAGAAATTTGGGTTAAACTTGAAAAGCTTGAACAAGCAGTTTTGAAGGACAGACAATTCATAAACGCTTTACAAGAAGCTGAATATCACAAAGAGGTTATTTTAAGCGGAATGGATTCATTAAGGGAAACTATCGATATTGTTGAAGCAGAGATTGGAAAAAGATTTTGGGAATACCCAACCTATTCCGAGATGTTATACAGTGTATAAAACCAAAATTATCAAGCTTTTTACTTTCGTGTTTAAACAACCATAAATCAGGAGGAAAATAATATGTGCGGAATAGTTGGCTATATTGGGGAACAACAAGCTGTGCCCGTTTTGTTTGAGGGGCTTAACAAGCTTGAATATAGGGGTTATGATAGCTCGGGAATTGCTATTTTAAATAAAGATAATAAAATTACTGTGAAAAAGCGCAAAGGTCGCTTAAAAATTCTTGAAAAAGAACTTTTAGGCAAACATCCCGAGGGAGTTGTCGGAATTGGACACACACGTTGGGCAACCCACGGCGCGCCAGCTGACGTCAACGCCCACCCTCACGCAAACTCAAGGGGCGACATCGTTGTTGCGCACAACGGTATTATCGAAAACTACATTAAAATTAAAGAATGGTTAAGTTCAAAAGGCTATTCTTTTAAATCACAAACCGACACAGAACTTATTGCCCACCTTGTTGATTATTATTATAAAGGCGAAACAACTCTTCTTGACGCGGTCCAAAGCACAATTAGACACCTTGTGGGTTCATATGCGCTTTTGATAATGTCGGCAAACAATCCCGAACAACTTATAGTAGTTAAAAAAGATAGTCCGCTTATTATTGGTATAGGAGAAAATGAAAACTTCATAGCGTCTGACGCCGCCGCGCTTCTTAAATATACAAGAAACGTATACTATCTTGAAGATGGTGAAATTGCAACAGTAACCAAAGATTCTATTGATATAATGGATAGCTATGGCATACCGGTTTTTCGTGATGTTTTCCATGTAACGTGGGACATTGAAGCGGCGGAAAAAGGCGGATATCCCCACTATATGCTTAAAGAGATTAACGAGCAACCAAAGGCGTTAAGGGATACCTTAAACGCAAGACTTACGGAAAAAGGGTTTGATTTTTGCGACCTTAAACTGTCGGAAGATTACATTAAAAGCTTTTCAAGGATAGTTATAATTGCGTGTGGAACGGCTTATAACGCCGGTCTTGTTGCAAAATATATGTATGAAAAGATGCTTTCGGTTCCGGTTGAAATCGATGTTGCATCGGAATATCGCTACCGTAACCCTGTCGTTGGCAAAAACGACCTTGCGATAGTTATTAGCCAATCGGGCGAAACACTTGATACAATAGCCGCCATGAGAATGGCAAAAGCGAAGGGGGCAACTATTGTTGCAATAACAAACGTTATCGGAAGCGTCATAAGCCGTGAAGCAGACGCGGTTATGTATACCGTTGCGGGACCCGAAATAGCGGTTGCTTCAACAAAAGCTTATACAACCCAGCTCATGTGTCTTTCGATGTTTGGGGTGTGGCTTGGAGAGATGCGTTCATCACTTTCAAAAGAACAGGTAGAAAATTATATTAACGACCTAAAAAAGATTCCGGATATTGCGAACGAAACGTTCCAATCGGAAGAAAAACTTATGCGAACTGCAAGCCTTTTTAGCTCGCGCGAGGATGTCTACTTCTTAGGTCGAAACATTGATAGCGCAATTGCTATGGAAAGTAGCCTTAAACTTAAAGAGATATCATATATCCACTCTGAATCGTTCCCGGCGGGCGAGCTTAAACACGGACCAATAGCACTTATAGAAGAAGGAACACTTGTAGTTGTAATTGGAACACAAAGTAAACTTTACGAAAAAACCGCTAGTAACATAAAAGAAGTTAAAGCTAGGGGCGCATATGTGCTTGGTGTTTGTTCTGAGGGAGAAAACCTTATTTCGGACATATGCGACGAAATAATTTTTATCCCTAAAGTAAACGACGATTTAATGGCGATACCCGCAGTTATTCCTATGCAGTTGTTCTCGTACTATTGTGCTGTTGAACGAGGACTTGATGTGGATAAACCGCGAAACCTTGCAAAGAGCGTAACGGTTGAGTAGTTTTTATTTGCCCTCTCAGTCAATCCGATATTGATAGCCTCTTCATTATGGCGATACTCGCTGCTTTAGGGAGAACGAAGAGAATGGCGTCTCCCTATTGGAGAGACTGTCATGAAGTGACTGAGAGGGATTAGCTGTTAGTCCGACCGCCCCAGCCAACACACCGTAGGGAACGGTCTTGACTGTTCCTTCCTAGTCGCTTGAAAGTGATGTGCCAAAAAAGAAAACAAAGCTGGTTGAAGCATGGTGTACATTGCACGAAGACAAATTTAATGTTGCGTGTACAGCGTGGAACGAATATGGAGAAACAATTTCCCTCATGCACACTTCCTAAATCAAAAGATTTAAAGTATAATATTAAAAAGATAAAAACGTTTTAAAAAGGAGCTTAAATAAAGTGTACGAAAAAGTCACGACAGATCTTAATTTTGTCGCAAGAGAAAAAGAAATCGAAAAGTTTTGGAAACAAAACGAAATTTTCATGAAATCAATTAATAACCGCGAGGGGTGCGAAAACTATAGTTTCTATGACGGTCCTCCTACGGCGAACGGTAAACCGCATATAGGGCATGTTTTGACACGTGTTATAAAAGATATGATACCGAGATATCATGTCATGAAGGGTAAAAAAAGCATACGTAAAGCCGGTTGGGACACACATGGTCTTCCGGTTGAACTTGAAGTTGAAAAAGAAATCGGCATAAACGGAAAAGAACAGATTGAAGAATACGGTCTTGAACCGTTTATTGCGAAATGCAAAGAAAGCGTTTGGCGTTATAAAGGCATGTGGGAAGATTTTTCCGACACGGTTGGGTTCTGGGCAAACATGGACGATCCATATGTAACATATGAAAATAATTTTATCGAATCTTCGTGGTGGTCGCTTAAAAAAATCTGGGATAAGGGACTTCTTTTCAAAGGCTATAAAACTGTGCCATACTGCCCACGTTGCGGAACTCCGCTTTCTTCACACGAAGTTGCACAAGGATATAAAGATGTTAAGGACACCTCGGCTATAGCTAAGTTTAAGCTTAAAGATGAAGAGGGTTATTTCCTTGCGTGGACAACCACACCATGGACACTTCCGTCCAACGTTGCTCTGTGTGTAAACGCAAAAGAGACATACTCTAAAATTAAAACCGAAAGTGGCGAAATTTATATTCTTGCAAAAGAATTAATAGGTTCGGTAATCGAAGAAAAATACGAAACGTTGCAAGAATATAAAGGTAAAGAGCTTGAAAACAAAGAGTATATACCTCTTTGGGATTTTGCCAAGGTGGACAAAAAAGCGTTCTATGTGCTTTGTGACAGCTACGTAACGCTTTCGGACGGTACAGGAATTGTTCACATTGCGCCGGCGTTCGGCGAAGACGACTCAAGGCTTGGAAGACTTTATGACCTTCCGCTTGTTCAGTTTGTAGACGGCAAGGGCGAGATGACAAGCGAAACAAAATGGGGCGGAGTGTACGTTAAAGATGCCGACCTTATGATCTTAAAAGACTTATATGAATGCGGACTTCTTTTCAAAAAGATGTCGTATAAACACAACTATCCACATTGTTGGCGTTGCGATACACCGCTTTTATACTATGCGAGGGAATCTTGGTTTATCAAGATGACAGCGGTTAAAGATCAACTTATTAAAAACAACAACACAATAAACTGGATACCCGAAAGTATCGGCAAAGGGCGTTTTGGCGATTGGCTTGAAAACGTTCAAGATTGGGGACTAAGCCGAAACAGATATTGGGGAACACCGCTTAACATCTGGGAATGTGGTTGTGGGCATATGCATTCGATTGGTTCGATTGAAGAGCTTAAATCTATGTCAGACAACTGCCCACAAGATATTGAACTCCATCGCCCGTTTATAGATAACGTAACGATTAAGTGTGAAAAATGTAGCGCGCAGATGAAAAGGGTTGAAGAAGTTATCGACTGTTGGTATGACAGCGGAGCAATGCCGTTTGCCCAGTTCCACTATCCGTTTGAAAACAAGGAGCTTTTTGAAGAGAACTTCCCGGCAGACTTTATTTCGGAAGCGGTAGACCAAACCAGAGGTTGGTTCTATTCCTTGCTTGCAATTTCAACGCTTGTTTTTGACAAAGCTCCGTTTAAAAACGTTATAGTTATGGGACATGTTCAAGACGAAAACGGACAAAAGATGAGCAAATCTAAAGGTAACGCGGTTGACCCATTTGATGCACTGACGCAACATGGTGCAGACGCTATACGTTGGTATTTCTACGAAAATTCGGCGCCGTGGCTTCCAAACAGGTTCCATGCCGGCGCGGTTACCGAAGGGCAAAGAAAGTTCCTTGGTACGCTGTGGAACACCTATGCATTCTTTGTGCTTTATGCCAACATAGATAAATTTGATGCGACAAAATATAGCCTAGATTACGATAAACTTTCGGTCATGGATAAATGGCTTATTTCAAGGCTTAACTCTACGGTCGAAAAAGCTGACACACACCTTGCAAACTATGAAATTCCCGAAACTGCAAGGGTTTTGCAAGACTTTGTGGACGAGCTGAGTAACTGGTATGTCAGAAGAAGTCGTGAACGTTTCTGGGGCAAAGAGATGACAGAAGACAAGATAAACGCGTTTATGACGCTTTATACTGCTCTTGTCACGCTCTCAAAAGCCGCTGCACCGATGATACCGTTTATGTCAGAACAGATATACAGAAATCTTGTGTGCACCATTGATAAAATGGCGCTTGAAAGCGTACATCTTTGCGACTATCCCGAAGCGGATCAAAAGCTTATTGACAAACAACTTGAAAAAGAGATGGAACTTGTGCTTAAAGTCGTGGGTCTTGGAAGAGCGGCACGAAACGAAGCAAACATCAAAAACCGTCAGCCAATTGCAAAGATATACTTCAAGTCTGCGTTTGAACTTTCAAGCTTCTATCAAGATATAATTAAAGATGAGCTTAACGTCAAAGAGGTTGAATATAAAACCGACCTTGAAGGGTTTGCCGACTATATCTTCAAACCCCAACTTAAGACATTAGGACCTAAGTTTGGCAAAAAGATCGGCGCAATTAAAAACACGCTTATGGAGTTGGATGGCAAGGAAGCGATGGCACAGCTTAACCAAAACGGTAAGCTAGATATAAGGGTAGACGGAGAAACGTTATCTCTTGTTTTAGAAGATCTTTTGATAGAACAGAAAAAGAGCGAGGGCAACGTTTCGATGACAGACGGCGAAAACACCGTTGTTTTAGATACTAATTTAACAGACGAGCTTATCGACGAAGGCCTTAAACGTGAGATTATAAGTAAAATTCAAACTATGAGAAAAGATGCGGGATTTGATGTTATGGATAACATCAACGTGTATTTAAAATCAACCGATCGTATCGAAACGGTTGCGAAAAAATTCATGTCCGATATCGCAACCGACGTTCTTGCTAAAAATCTATTTGTTTCGCAACAAAAAGATGGCGGAAAAGAATGGAATATTAATGGCGAAAACGCTGTTATAGCGGTTGAGAAGATATAAAAATAATAAAGTAATAAAAAAACAACCGACGCTGTGGGATTCCACAGTGTCGGTTGTTTTCGGTTTTGTAGATGATAAAATCTAGTCGATAAGTTTAAAGTATTGTTCCATTGTAAGGAATTCGCCTTTGTGGCAAAAACGAACGGTGCCTCGGCCTTCTTTTTTAACGCGATACATCGCGGTGTCTGCAAGGTGGAAGATGTCTTTTGAACTTTTGGCATCGGACGGATAGTGTGCAACGCCTATACTACAGTTACACCCAATATCTTGTCCCTCATAGTTGTATCTTTTGCGAAATATAGTAAATAGCTCGTTTATAATTTCGGCTATAAAATCTTTTGAACCATTGTCTCTTAGAAGAACAACAAATTCGTCGCCGCCTTGACGATATGCTCTTATATATTCTGAAGATACTTTTTTAAGATCATCGGCAATTCCAATTAAAAGGACATCTCCGGCTTGATGTCCGAACGTGTCGTTTACTAATTTAAATCCATCAAGGTCGATGAAAAGCAGATACCACTTTTCGCCAAATGCATTCTTGTTTCCTATAAACATTTGAATATCATCATGTAGACTTCGCCTGTTTGAAAGCCCTGTTAAATGATCGAATAGTGCCAGTTTTTCTATAAGCATTTGGTTTTTTTTGTTTTCGGTTATGTCAACGCTTGCGACAAGGTGTGCTATTCGCCCGTCTGTCCATGTGAACGAGGAACTAAAAACTCGGAACCAAGATTTATCAAAAGGACGTTCATAATCCCATGTATATGTTTTGTTAGGTTCACCGTTTTCGTCAAGTAGTTTCGGTTGGGGACAAAATTCACATTGTTCTATTTTATCGTCAAAGATGGAACCCCAACATTTTTTACCGATCATATTTTTGACGCCGCCATAAGGCTTTGCCATAGATTTGTTTACATACAACACATCATGTGTGTAATAGTCATTAACATATATGTCGATTCCTATGTGGTCAAGGACATTGCTTAAAGCTGCCTCAGTGTTTTCTATTCCTTTTTGGAACATCTCAAGTTTGACTTCATTTGCAAGTAAAGACAGTAAAGAACACGACTTGTGTATTTCAATCCCAATAGAATGGCGCGCTTTTTTGCGACGGTCTCCAAGACCGACGAAGCCTGCGAGTTCAAAGTATTGGTTTAGTATCGGTATAAAAATAAGGGTGTTTACGTTTAAAATTTCGGACAGTTTGCTTTCAAGTAGATCTTTGTCTTTTTCACCAGAAAAGGTGATAACTTTTTTTGAACAAAGTTCGCTTAAAAGTTCACTTCCCAAAAGTTTTTTCATATTAAGGTTGTCTGAGATAGATATTGTTTGAACCGTTTCTACATATTCTTTTTTATGAAAAATTCCCAAATGATCCGATTCATATATAAACGCATGGGAAATGTCAAAAAAGCGACAGATATCTTGCAGAAAATTGCGTTTTGATAGCTCTTGTTCATTTAATATACTTAGTTTTTCTATCATCATTTGAAAAAAATTTTCAACCGAGTCGCTCATTAAATTTTCCCCCTGTTAATAATGGACTGTTTTTGTAAAACATAGGTATTATACCACTTAATTGTTTTTATTTCAATTATAATCTGTTAAATTTTATTAATATATAATTAAAAAAACCATAACAATTAAAACAGTTATGGTTTTTTAAGTTTAATTATAATAAAAATTCCGAAGGGTCGTGGATTTTTAATTTTTCTGTGCGCTTTGGAGTTCTTTTAGATGGGTCGTACTGAAACTTTTTGCACCTTGAATATGGAGAAACTACTCCTTTGTATGAACACAACAAAGGCGAAGTAGGTTTCTTTTTTTTACCGTTTAAACAGTATTCGCAAGCCGGAGTTATGTCGAAATTAAACATAGTAACTTCTTTTGTTTTTTTAAGTTTGCCGATATACCCTATGCTTTTAATGTCTTTCATCTTGAATTTTCACCCGTAAAATAATTTTTAACTATATATTAAGTATAAAAAAAAATAGAAAAATGTCAAACGATATTAAAACTTTTTTTCCCGAAAAGCAAAACCAACGCTACCAAAAGCAGAACAACCGAACTTAAAGGGGAATAGCTAAACGGAAGTTTAACTGCATCGTGATTTAAATTGGCGACGCTTAGAGTTATTGGAAAAAGTGTTAGTAAAAGTTTTGTGAACACAGCACAAACTGTGAAATGAACAACCCTTGAAACAAAGAAATACCTAAGGGTTATATTATAACCAAAAAAGATCGATTTAATCTGCATGATGACAGAAAAACCACATATTGAAACAGCAAAAATTACTAAGTATACCTTAAAATCAAGCCTACTACTTGCAATTATATTAACAGCGTTTGTGACTTCGATTAAAGATATAGCGACACAACCAATAAACGAATCGACAAACGGCATTAAAAAAACTTTTAAAAACTCAATTATAAATGAAAACAACACTACAAAACCCGAGATTGTCACAAGAGCATTTATTGAAGATTTAACCGAATCGATAATATTTGGGTTTTTCTTAAGGGTATTGTGTTTTGTTGTGTTTTGTTTTATTTTGTTTAGATCACAATTACCTTTAAAAAGCATAAAACAAAAAAAAGATGCTAGCGAAGATGAGACAAATATAATTAACCCTAGTAACGAGCTGTTAAATAAAGAAAAACCAATGATGCCAATTAAAAATCCGGGGCCAGGATTAACAAAACCAGAAAGTAAACGTGAGGCATCTTGGTAGTCTATTCGTTCGCTATCCAAAAGATTTTTAATCATCAAAGCTCCGCTTGGGTATCCGCTTAAAAGGCTTAAAAAAAACAACGTTAAAAATTTTGGCTTTTCGCTGTTTTGTGTGATAGTTTTGGAAATATAATCGGTCAAAATTAAAATCGGAAAAAGCGACGGTATTATCGAGGTAAATACAAGATCAATCCCGCTTGCGATTCCTCTTTTGGTCAAGTCTTGAAAACAAAGCGATAGAATTAATATTAAAATTGCGATTGATATCTTTAGAAAAGCTATTACTTTTGCTGAACTTGTAACTATATACAAACCTCTGCTCCTTATGTGAATACGTAATCTGTGTAATGAATATATATTAAACGTATGCAACTGATATGAAGAAATATATATTTATCTTTAAAATTGAAACATTGTGATAATTTAAATTTTGCAAAAGGAGGGCGGATTGTGTATGAAAAAAAACAGAAATGATTTAAATAATGAATTGAAGCAAGGCTTGTTGTTCGAACTTACGTCAGCAATAAGAATTCTTGGGGACAGCGCCATTACAATCGAGGGTTGCACAGGTATAATAGCATATACCGACAGCAGGCTTGTTATAAGAATGAAAGATTTTAATCTTTCGATTAAAGGGAATGACATCTTGATTACAAAGATGAGTAAAAAAGAATTTAACATAATAGGGAAGATTAGTGGATTGGAGTTTTTCCCGAATGATTGTTAATTTTTTTAATCTGCCTAAAGCCGTTGGATATATAACTGTCGAGTCAAGGGGCGGTTTTTTTGAAAAAATTTTGGAAACCGCGGCCAAAAAAGGCCACCTTATTTGGAACATAAGAAAAGATAAAAATAAAATTCTTTTTAATGCAGAGATAAAAAGCTATCGTTTTTTGCGACAGGTTGCGAGAAAAAATCAATGTAGGATAAGGATTGCGAACAAATGCGGTATTTATTTTCGTATAAAAGAGATAAAAAACGTTAAATGTTTGCCGTTTGGTATAGCTTCTTTTTTTATTACATTATATGTTCTTGGGGGATATATATTTTCGATAAACATCAATGGTGAAATTCCGTTCGAGAGATCGGTTTTTTTTGACATTCTCGAACAAGCATCGGTGACATATTTTGCCCCGATTAGTGATATAGACGCAGGTGCCGCAAAACAAACTATCCTTATAAACGCCAACGAATTTTCGTTTGTCGCAGTTAACCTTTCGTATGGTAAAGCCGAGATAGAACTTCGCACACAAAAAGAAAGACAAGAGGTAGACACGGGTACTTTTGGAAACATCGTCGCAAAACGAGATGCCGTTATCTATTCTATCGACACAAACAGCGGAAAAGCGGTTGTTTTACCGAAAGATGTTGTCAAAAAAGGAGAACTTCTAATCGAACAAGCGGATGTTAAAAATGAAAATTCTTGGGTTCATGGAACGATAGCGGAAGTTATCGGAACAACCGACCATAGATTTGAAATAAAAATAAGCAAAAATAAAACAGTATCAAACGAAACAGGAAACAAAAGTATAGCTTACTTTATAGATTTTAATGGGCGAATAGTAACCCTTAAAGATCATTCGCCCAATATAAATCTTTTTGAAACGACGACCGAAAAAAAACAGTTGATTATCTTTGGTTGTGAACTGCCAATTTATTTTGTCAAACAACAAATTTCAGAGGTTGTAAACGAGCAAACGGTAAGAACTTCTGTCGAGATTGAACAAATTTTAGAGGATTTTATAGAACAATACCTAGAGGGAAATACTACCAAAAGTGAAATTATTGACAAACAAATTGAGCAAAAAGATGACAAAAACTCGTATATTTACCATGTTACATTGAAATTACGCGAATCTATAGGGGTTTCAGTTTGGCAGGTTGACGAAAATTAAAAAATTCTTATTTAACATGTATACAAATTAATATATTTTTGCTAAAATAAGGTGTAAAAAAACGAGCCTAAAAAGCTTGGTATATCGGAAGGGAAATTTAATGGTGCAAAGCGAAATAAAATTTAATAATCAGGAGATTGCGGCGCTGGTTTTCGGCACCCTAGACGAAAACCTTTCGGTTATTGAAAAAGAGTTTTGTATCGAGGCAATTGGCAGGGGAGACATGGTTTCGTTTTCCGGAGAAGATGGCGCGGTTGAGCAAGCAGTTAAAGCGGTTGAGGCGATGAAAAAATTTATCGAAACAAATGGTTCGCTCGACGATCAAACTTTAAGATATTGCATAAACCTTGCAAAATCAGAACAAGAAGGCGAACTTTCAAGGCTTGACGGATCACATATTCTTATAACTGTAAAAGGCAAACCGATTAAGCCTAAGACGCTTGGACAAAAAAAATATGTGGAAGCAATAAGCAACAACTTCATAGTTTTTGGGATAGGTCCTGCCGGAACGGGCAAAACATATCTTGCGGTAACGATGGCGGTTAAAGCCCTTAAAAACCACGAAGTTTCAAGAATTATTTTAACCCGTCCTGCGGTAGAGGCGGGGGAAAAGCTTGGCTTTTTGCCGGGTGACCTTCAAAACAAGGTTGACCCTTATTTGCGTCCTTTGTATGATGCGCTTTTTGACACGATGGGTCCCGAAGCGTTTCAAAAGCAACTTGAAAAGGGGATTATAGAGGTAGCACCTCTTGCATATATGAGAGGAAGAACGCTTGATTCGGCGTTTGTAATTTTAGACGAAGCGCAAAATACAACACCGGAACAAATGAAGATGTTTTTAACGCGGCTTGGAGCTGGATCGAAGATGGTAATAAACGGCGATGTAACCCAAATTGACCTGTCTGACAATCAACGTTCAGGGCTTCTCGAGGCTACGAGGATACTTAAAAACATCGAAGGCATAGACCGGATAACATTTACCGACAAAGATGTCGTGCGGTTTCGGCTTGTAGGCGACATAGTAAAAGCCTATGAACGAGCAGAGAAAACAAATACAAGGAGAAAAGTTTGAGCTTTCAAGTAACACGCACAAACCAAAAAATAAGAAAGGAAAGGTCATAACTATGGCTAACAAAGTTTTAATTACAAATAAACAGGAAGATTTTAAAATTCCGTCGGGGACTCGTCTACTTATTAGAAGATGTTGCAACGCGGTTTTGCTTAACGAAGGTTTTAATCACCCCACCGAAATAGGAGTAACTTTTGTCGACAACAACGAGATAAAAGAGCTTAACTCAAAACATAGAAACAAAGACAGCGTTACCGATGTTTTGTCGTTTCCACAGTTTGAAAATATACAAGACGTAACAACCGACACTGATAAAGGAGTTGTGCATCTTGGTGATATAGTTTTGTCGGTTGAAAAGGCGGCGGAACAAGCAAAGGAATACAATCACAGTTTCCAACGCGAGATAGCATATCTAACGGTGCATTCAATGCTCCATCTTCTAGGATACCACCACGAGGATGGTGGCCTTCAAGAGGTTCATATGCGCGAAAAAGAAGAGGAAGTTTTGAAAAAACTCGGTCTTCAACGTGGCTTTAGTTATACCGAATAGTAAAACAAAAAGATTAAACAACGATATATAAGTTAGCCAAGTTAAATGGCGACGAGTTTTGTGCGAAAATTTAGTTGTAATTTTTATAGGGGGGCTTTTATGCCCTCCTATAATTTGGTATAATTAAAATAAAAATCCACAAAGTTAAAAGTTGAAGAAAAACTACAGCGTCTTTTCATTACGTAACTTTTGGTGGAATAATTAATTAAGGATAAATATATGATGGAACAAAAATCAATCTTTATAGCGATAGCCGGAAAACCGAATGTTGGAAAATCAACGCTTTTAAACTGTCTTATACAAGCGAAGATAGCGATAGCCACACCAAAACCCCAAACGACACGTAACCGAATTATGGGAGTTTACACTGAAAACGAGACACAGTTCGTTTTTATAGACACCCCCGGATTTCATGTGCCCAAAACAAAGCTTGGAGAAACGATGATTAAAGGGGTTCGCGAGTCGGTTTCCGATGTTGATGTTGTGTTGTTGGTTGTTGAACCTAAAATGCCGTCCCACAACGACAGATTACTTTTAGAAGAATTGTTAAAAAACAAGATTCCCATAATGCTTGTAATAAACAAGATTGATACGCTTGAAAACGAAGAAAAAATACAAAAAGTTGTTGATATGTTAAAACAAGAATATTCAATCGACAAGGCTTTTTCAGTTTCCGCTATCGAAAAAACAGGAACAAAAGAGCTTATGGATGTCCTCAAACAAAACGCTGTTCAAGGCCCACACCTATATGAAAGCGATGCGTTGACAGATATTCCTGAAAAGGTCATAGCCGCCGAGATTATACGGGAGAAACTTCTTTTGTTTTTGAGCGACGAGCTTCCACATGGTTGTGCTGTAGTAATTGAAAAATTCAAAGAGCGAGAGGACAAGCCTTTGCTCGACATTAATGCCACGATAGTTTGCGAAAAAAATTCGCACAAAGCTATGATTATCGGCAAGGGCGGAAACATGCTTAAAAAGATAAGTAGTTCCGCGAGACATGAGCTTGAAAAGTTTTTTGACATAAAAATTAACGTTAAGTGTTTTGTAAAGGTTCGCGAGGGGTGGAGAAACAATGATCTTTTCCTTAAGGAATATGGGTTTAATTAGGAATTTGGAATGAATGTGCGCTTTACGGGCGAGATTTTATTTAATATTTATTTTTTGATAATAAATATTACTTCTTTGAGAGATAATATCTTTAACAAAATATTATCTTTAAAAGGGGAAACTATATGGACTCGCAAAACTATTGGAAAAGATTTTTGTCTACCGGAAGCGTATCAGATTATGTAAACTATAAAAATGCGGAAAAACTTGAAACAAAGCAGCATTTAGAGGAAGAATATGAAAAGTTCGATCAACGGTTTGGTTATCTACGAGAGCAAGACGAAGGAAGCGGACAGGGTGGTAACAATTCTTTCTGAGACTGGAATAATAACGGCTTATGCCGCCGGTTCCTTGCGTCCTAAAAACAAACTAACGTCGACAACCGCTTTGCTAGCTTTTTCAAATTTTGAACTGTACTCGGGAAAAAATATGTATCAAATCGACGACGCTGTTTGTATAAATCGGTTTGTTAGACTGTATTCCGACAGTAAAAGCTTTGCGGTTGCCGCTTATTTTTGTGAACTTTTAAAGAATATTGTTCAACAAGGCGAGATAGCAAAAGAATATCTCCCGTTTGCGCTTAACGCCCTTTATATGTTAAACTCAGGAACAAAACCGCTTCTCTTGATAAAAGCTGCGTTTGAATTTCGGCTAATCTCTATGGCAGGGTTTATGCCAGATATTGGATGTTGTGACGGTTGCGGTTCGTTTAGCGCAACCGATAGCCACTTTGATTTTATAAAAGCTTGTTACCATTGTGAAAATTGTGCAAATGATTTTTCCGAAAAATTAAACTGCAAGGGATCTTCGCTTTCGGCGATGAAGTATATTGCGTCGTGTGATGTCGGAAAAATCTATTCGTTTGACATATCCGAAAGCGCAATTAAAAACCTTTCTGCTATAACCTCAAACTATCTGTTGACACACATAGGCATAAAACTAAACACACTTGATTTTTTAAATATGATGCTTGATACTTAGAAGGAATAATATGAACCAACTATTACGCTATAAAAACCGACTTGAATTTGATAAAATTTTAAACGAAATCGAAAGCTACGCTGTGTCTATCGATGCAAAAAACAACATTTTAAACATTACCCCGACAAACGAGATTCAAACCGTTTCATTAGAACTTTTAAAGGCAGACGCGTTTCAATCGATGATAATTAAACACGCCGTTCCAAACTTGTTCGATGTTTTCGGTATAAAAGAGATTGTGTTAAGAGCTGACAAGGGCGGCCTTTTGTCGATGGGTGAGATATTAAAGATTAAGGCGCTTTTAAGAAACGCAAGGCTTTTGATAGCGTGGTACCATCCCTTGGAAAGCCATTACGACGTGACCGACCCTATCTTTTTCCCGTTGTTTTCCGATAGTTCGCTTGAAAACGACATAGAACGTTCTATTTTAAGCGAAACCGAGATGAGCGACAACGCGAGCGGACAACTCGCAACTATAAGAAAACGTATAATAGCTATGCAAGCTTCAATTAGGGATAAGCTAGAAAAGATAATACGTTCCGATACAAATCAAAAGTATCTTCAAGACAGCGTTGTAACGATGCGAGGAGGACGCTTTGTTGTTCCTGTCAAAAGCGAACATCGAAATAACATAACCGGCATGGTACACGATGTTTCGTCAAGCGGTTCTACATATTTTGTCGAGCCGTCCGAGGTTTTAGAAGCTAACAACGCAATACAAAAGCTTAAAGGCGACGAAGCGACAGAGATTGAAAGAATTTTATATGCTTTTAGTGCAAGGATTTCGGATGTTTCCGAACAGCTTAAATATAGTTTTAATGCGTTTGTCGACATAGATAAACTAATAGCGATAGCGCGCTATGCAAACAACATAGACGCCGCTATGCCAAAACTTAACGACAGGGGATACATTAACCTATTTAGGGCAAGACATCCCCTTATAGACAAAAAGTCGGTAGTTGCGACCGACGTTTCACTTGGTGAAAAATATTCTACGTTAGTCATAACAGGACCCAACACAGGGGGCAAAACGGTAACGTTAAAAACAATAGGGCTTTTTTCGCTTATGGCGATGTCCGGAATCCCTGTTCCGGCGACAGGGGAGAGCGAACTTTCTGTTTTCGACGATATACTGGTCGACATTGGTGACGAACAAAGTATCGAACAAAACCTCTCGACGTTTTCAGCGCATGTCAAAAATTTGTCCGAGATACTTAAAACGGCAAACCGAAACTCACTTGTTTTGCTTGATGAACTAGGCGCCGGAACCGACCCTGCCGAAGGCGCGGCGCTTGCGAAAGCTATACTTGAACGGTTACGTCAAAACGGCGCTAAGGTGGTTGCAACGACCCATTACGGCGAGATAAAGATATACGCTATGCAAACTAACGGGGTTCAAAACGCAAGTTGTGAATTTAATATCGAGACGTTAAGCCCGACATATCGGGTTACAATTGGGCTTCCCGGAAGCTCCAACGCGCTTTTGATAGGCAAACGACTAGGGCTTGACGACGAACTTTTAGAGACAGCGCGACAAAATCTTTCATCGGAACAAAAACAGATGGAACAACTTTTGTCCGAGATAGAACAACTTAAAAGCGAAGCGGCGGCAAAACTTGACGAGGCACAGGAAAAAACAGACCAAGCACAAAGGTTAAAAGACGAAGCCGAAGAAGTTAAACAACGCGCGGAAAAGGACGCTCAAAATAAGATAAAACTTGCCGAAACCAAGGCGCGACAACTTTCGTCCGATGTAAGCGGCCAGGCGTTTAAACTTCTAGACGAGATAAAAGCACTGGGCGTAACAAAAGAAACCGCTATGGTTGAGATTTCAAAAAGGGCAAAAGAGATAGCAAATAAAGAGAGCGTTAAAATTCTCGATATGGCTCCGCAAAGTGATACACACATAACGCTTAACCTTGAACCTATTGAAAACGTTAAAAAAGGAATGGTCGTTTATGTTCCGTCTCTTTTGGGGGTTGCAACTGTTTTAAGCGACCCAGATAAAAAGGGAGTTGTTGAACTAAGCGCCGGTATTATAAAAACAAGAATTAACGTAAGCGAACTTAGAAAACCGCCAAAATCACAGGTTAAACAGCTAAAAAACCGAAATAAAAGCGGAAAGAGCATGTTTAGCGTTTCGGATAAAAAGAGTGGAAAAAGCGAAATTAATCTTTTGGGGTTAACTGTTGAGGAAGCAATAATGGAGGTTGAAACTTTTATAGATGCCGCCGTTTTATCCCATCTTATAAGCGTTAGGATTGTCCACGGAAAAGGGACAGGCGCACTTAGAAAAGCGGTACACTCGAAGCTTAAACAAAATAAGCATGTAAAAGAATTTCGCTTGGGACGTTTTGGCGAAGGCGAGGACGGCGTAACGATAGCTGAACTTAAATAATAAAAAACGATTTTTCTTTAAATTGACAAAAAAATTGAAACGCATCCTTTATTATCAAGTATATAAGGGAGCGTTTTTTATTTTGAATATTATCTATATTGATGTGCTTTTGGTTGTTAACCTTATAATTGATTATTTTTTGATTAAAGCCACCGTATTTTTTACCGGATCAAATACTTCTAAGGTTAGAGTTTTGCTTGGAAGCTGCTTTGCCGCTTCGACGTCACTTTTGATATTGTTGCCAACCCTTGGGGTTTTGTCTGTTTTGATTAAAGTTGCCGTGGCATTTTTGATATCTTTAATAACGTTTGGCTTTAAAGGACTGCGAGTTTTTTTGAAAAATACCGTTTATTATTTTATCGTTTCTTTTTTATTCGCAGGTTTGATACTTATAATAAATATATCGTTTTCTCCGGAAAATCTGGCGACAAACAATCTGACGTTTTATTTTGATATCTCGCCAATATTTTTAATAATCTCGGTTCTAGGGTTTTATCTTGTTCTTTCGGTGCTTGAACTGTTATTTAAAAAGCCATATGAAAAACCGGAGCTTGTCGAGGTTGAACTTTCAATATTAAAAAACAAACAGACGTTTAAAGCGTTTGTCGACACTGGAAACAAACTTCAAGACCCTAGTCTTGGAAAGCCGGTTATGATAGCAAAAAAAGAACTTGCACAAAAGTTTATGCCGAAACATCTTGCGGAAGATGTTGTTAATTCAAAGATAGGAGAGATTGAACAAAAAAGCGAAAGCGGCATTAAAATTCGCATAATTCCATACAGCGCGTTGGGTAAAAGTGGTTTGCTGCTTGGGGTAGTTGCAGACTATTGCTTAATACTTGGGAAAAAAGGTAACAAGATTTATAGCCCTGTGGTTACATTTTCCGATATACCCGAAACAGAATTTAACAATTCGGCGATTATTGGAACAGATTTTTTTAATTGAAATAATTGTTGTTGAAAATTTAATTATGAAATTAAGTGTTACGTTTATTTTCTTAAAACTACTTTTTTAAAATTACTTACCCCGAAAGGAACAGAACACATGGCTAACCTTGTAAACAAACTCCGGGTTTTTATCTTGAAAATAATTATAGTGGTCGCCCCAAAAAGAGGATACCACTATATAAACGGCCCCGAGACGTTACCGGCACCGCTTAATGCCGAAGAGGAAAAAGCGACGTTTGAGATGCTTGAAACTGACCCAGAAAAAGCACGTCAAACCCTTATAACCCATAATCTTCGTCTTGTTGTTTATATAGCGAAAAAGTTTGAAAACAGCGGACACAGCGTCGAAGATCTTGTTTCAATTGGAACTATTGGACTTATAAAAGCGGTTAATACTTTTTGTCCCAATAAAAATATTAAGCTCGCAACCTACGCGTCTCGTTGTATCGAAAACGAAATACTTATGTTTATGCGAAAAGTTTCAAACAAAAAAATCGAAACTTCGATAGACGAGCCGTTAAACACCGATTGGGACGGAAACGAACTTTTGTTTTCCGATGTTCTGGGGACAGACAGCGACATAGTTTCACGCGGAGTAGAAAAAGAAGCGGAACACAACATGATCCACAGCGTTGTGGCAAAACTTTCGGAGCGCGAACGATTGATTATAGAGATGAGGTTTGGGTTAAACGGAAAACGAGAGATGACCCAAAAAGAGGTTGCGGACTCTATCGGGATTTCCCAATCGTATATATCTCGCCTTGAAAAGCGAATAATTAAACGTTTGAAAAAAGATATTGATAGAATTTCTTGAGATTTGAATAAATTTTAATATTTTTACCAACACTCTTGTCAAGATAAATGACAGGAGTTAATTTTTTATGCAAAGTTGTAAAGTTGAGATATGCGGAGTTAATACCTCAAAACTCACGCTTTTAACCGAAAAACAAAAAATAGCGCTCATAAACGAGATGCGCGACGGAAACAAAACCGCAAGAGAAACACTTATTCGAGGTAATCTTCGTTTGGTTTTAAGCGTTGTTCAAAAATTTTCCAACAGAGGGGAACAAGCGGACGACCTTTTCCAAGTCGGATGTATAGGACTAATGAAGTCGATTGATAATTTTGACACGTCACATGGAGTTAGGTTTTCGACATACGCCGTTCCGATGATAATAGGGGAGATTAAAAGATACCTTCGCGACAACAGCAGCATAAGGGTCAGCCGTTCGATTAGAGATCTTTCGTACAAAGCTATGCAAGCAAAAGAGATGTTGCAAAACAAAAACAACAACGAGCCGACAGTGTCCGAGATTGCCAAAGAACTAGGTGTTGATACGATGGACGTAATAATGTCGCTTGAATCGGTGTCGCTTCCGATTTC
>CAYJFO010000023.1:0-20545 GCA_964369645.1 uncultured Oscillospiraceae bacterium
GAGTATAAAGTTCAAGATCCGTTTATAATGGCGGACATGGGAAAAGCGGTTGAGAGGATATCAAGGGCTGTAGAGGACAAGCAAAAGATAGAGATTTTTGGCGACTATGACGTAGACGGAATAACCTCTACTGTTGTGCTTTATGAATATCTAAAGAAAATAGGCGGAAAAGTTTCCTGTTCTTTGCCGACAAGGGAGGGCGACGGATACGGATTAAACACCGATCATATCGATCGAATGAAACAAAACGGAATATCGCTTATAATAACGGTTGACAACGGCGTTTCGGCCCATCAAGCGGTTGACTATGCGAGAGAACTTGGAATTGACACCGTCGTTTGTGACCACCACGTTGTGCCAAGTACCTTGCCAAACGCTTACGCAGTTGTAGACCCTCAACGTCCGGACGACAAAACGAGGTTTAAAGAGCTAGCCGGCGTTGGAGTTGTACTTAAACTTATAACCGCATTAGAGGGTTGTTCGTTTGAAGAAACGGTTAACATGTACGGCGCTTTTGCGGCGCTTGGAACGATTTCAGACGTAATGCCGCTTGTGTTTGAAAACAGATATATTGTAAAAAAAGGGCTTGAAGCGTTACGCGAAAGCGAAAATTTTGGAATTAAAGCGTTGTGTAATTCCGTTTCGATACCGATTAAAAACATTGATTCAAGAACCGTTGCGTTCCAAATTGCTCCTCGGATTAACGCCGCCGGAAGAATGGGAAGCGCGGACACAGCGTTTCGTCTTTTGACTGCAAATGATATGCAAACCGCGACACATTTGGCGCAGGAACTTGAAGAAATGAACGTTAAACGTCAGATGTCGGAAAAAGAGATGATGGAGTGTATAACGAAAGATATATCGGAAAACCCGGCGATATTGAAAGAACCTATCTTGATTTTTTCAAGCGAAAATTATAGCGCGGGTATTTCAGGGATAGTGTGTTCAAGGCTTACAGAGAAATACTCTAAACCGACAATAATTCTTTCGCTTACAAGCGACATAGCAAAAGGTTCGGGGCGAAGCGTTGGAAGTTTTTCGCTTTACTCGGCTATAAAAAACGGTGAGGGTTTCCTTGAACGTTTTGGCGGACATGACTACGCGGCTGGGTTTACTATGCGGCGGGAAAACGTCGAAGGGTTTGTGTCTGCGGTTTTAAACTATTGCAAAACAGACACTATGCCGGCCCCGTTCTCGGAACAAAAAATAGACGCTGTGGTCGAGTTTGAGGATATCGGCGAAACGGCGGTTAAACAGCTTCTTTTGTTGTCTCCGTTTGGTTCGAAAAACGAAGAGCCGACTTTTGCGACACTTGGCGCAGTTGTTCACGAGATTAACGCGATTGGGGAACGACATAGCAGAATAACGTTAAAGAAAAACGACAGAATTTTAACGGGAGCTTTTTTTGGACTAACGCCGGATAAGCTACCGTTTGCGGTTGGGGATAGCGTAGATGCGGCGTATAATCTTTCTATCTATTCGTCTAACAAAGGTGATACCGTTTCGGTTAAGTTCAACGGTTTTCGTTGTCCCGAATCGTCCGAACAAAGTTTTAATTCTCTGCTTCGATATTATTCTTTCAAATGTGGTTGTAAAAACAGCGAGATAGACAAAGAGATGTTTACCCCTATTAGAGAGGATATCTCGATTGTTTATCGAGGGATAAGACAAAACCCTGTTTTATTTGGGGATTACCAAGCGTTAAGTTTCAGGTTTAAAGAGATGTCGCTTGGAAAAGTAGCGGCTTCGATAGACATTTTGTCGGAACTTTCGCTTTTCTTGTGTACCGAAAACGAATGTGGAGAGAACGTTGTTAAAGCGACGGAAAATCCCGCAAAAAAAGACCTCTTTGAGTCAGAGGTTTATCGAAAAATAAATGAGTAGTTGTAATGGAAAATGATTGAGACATTTAATGAACTTTTAAAAACAATAGAATATAGCGGACGACATTATGACCTTGCGGTTATTGACAAAGCTTATAAAATGGCGGAGCGAGGACATAAAAATCAAAAGCGAAATTCGGGTGAGCCGTTTGTGACTCATCCTCTTAACGTTGCGGAAATTTTAGTCGACCTTGGAATGGACACCGAAAGCATAGTTGCGGCAATTCTCCACGACCTTGTAGAGGACACCGACTATACGTTGGACGACGTTAGTAATGTGTTTGGAAACGATATAGCGCTTTTGGTAGACGGAGTCACAAAACTCGGAAAGATACCGTTCTCTTCGATAGAGGAACAACAAGCGGAAAATCTTCGCAAAATGCTTTTGGCGATGAGCAAAGATATCCGCGTTATGATAATAAAGCTTTCGGACAGGCTCCACAACATGCGGACGCTTGACGGGCTTCGCGAGCAAAAACGCCGCGACAAGGCGCTTGAAACTATGGAGGTTTTCGCCCCAATAGCCCACCGTCTTGGAATGAGCGCGATTAAGGAAGAACTCGAGGATCTTTCGCTTAAATATCTTGATCCGGTAGGATATAACGAGATAGTAGACGGACTTAAAAATAACGATAAAAACGGAACGTTTGTCGAGATGATAGCGGACGATATAACGATTAGACTTCAAAATCTTAAGATCCCGAATTTTAAGATCGAAAGCCGTGTCAAGTCTATATATGGAGTATATCGAAAGACGTATATACAAAACAGGTCGATGGAAGAGGTCTACGACATATATGCCGTCAGGATAATTTTAGATACAGTCGCGGATTGTTATAACGTATTGGGGGTTATACATGACATGTATCGTCCGTTCCCTAATAGGTTTAAAGATTATATCTCGACCCCAAAACCAAACATGTACCGTTCTTTACACACGACGGTTATAGGACGAGGAACGATACCGTTTGAAATTCAAATTAGAACGTACGAGATGCATTACGAGGCGGAATACGGAATTGCCGCCCATTGGAAATATAAAGTTGGAATAAGCGGAAAAGACAAACTAGAGGAGCGGGTTTCTTGGGTTAGGCAACTTTTAGAAAGTCAAAAGACGTCAGAGGACGCAACCGACCTTTTAAGCAACATTAAAAGCGACCTTTCCCCCGAAGAGGTGTATCTTTTTACCCCAAAAGGCGACGTTATAAGTTTGCCGTTTGGGGCGACGGTAATCGACTTTGCGTATGGTATTCATTCCGCTGTCGGAAACAGGTTGATAGGGGCAAAAGCCAACGGAAGGATAGTTCCGATAAACTATAAAGTTAAGACGGGCGAGGTTGTCGAAGCAATTTTAGGACCTAAAGACAAAGGACCTTCAAGGGATTGGCTTAATGTCGTTCAAACGGGCGAAGCGAGAAGCAAAATTCGAGCTTGGTTTAAAAAGGAACGTCGCGACGAAAATATTGAAGAGGGCAAAGATCTTTTTGAAAAAGAACTCAGACGAAACGCAATTAACATTCCAAAAGTAAAAGAACAGGAATTTTTAGAAAAACTTGTCGAGCGACAAAAGCTTTTAAGTAAAGAAGATTTTTTTGCTGCGATAGGCTACGGAGGTATCCAACTTTCTAAGATACTTCCGCGTATACGCGAGATACATTTAAAACTTATAAAAGCGGACGAAGCAAACCCCGAAGCAATTCGCATTAAACAACCGAACGTAAAGACAAAAAGCTCGGACGGAATAGTTGTCGAAGGGCTTGAAGGCTGTCTTGTAAAGGTGTCTAAATGTTGCACACCGCTTCCGGGCGACGATATAGTTGGTTTTATAACAAGAGGGCATGGCGTTTCGGTTCACAAGGCTGATTGTCCTAACGTCACAAGTTCTAAAGGAGATATCGAAAACGAAAACAGATGGATTAACGTTTCGTGGGGAGAGGATGTCGAAGAGACGTTTAAGGCGTCGCTTGAAATTGTGTCGCTCAATCGTGACGGGGTAATAGCCGACATAACGGCGCTTATATTTAACATGCGAATACCGATATTTGACATGAAAGCACGCGTCGCAAACGAAAGAGTTGTTGTTAACATTACTATCGGAATAAACAATCTTGAACATCTGCGAAGTTCGGTAAGCAAACTTAGAAAGATTAAAGACGTTGAAAGCGTAGAAAGAACCGCAAAATAAATCAAAACAAACGGAGAGTAATATATGAAACTTGTAATACAAAGAGTTAAGCGAGCCGCCGTCGTTCTTTCGAACGGCGAAAGGCGAGAGATTTCAAACGGTCTTGTGGTGCTTTACGGCGCGTCGGGCGAAGACAGTTTAGAGCTTTGTGATAAACTAGCGGAAAAGACAGCAAAGCTTAGAATTTTTTCGGATGACGAAGGCAAGATGAACATTTCGGCTATTGACAAAAATCTTTCTGTGCTTGTCGTGTCACAGTTTACACTTTTTGCGGACACAAAAAAGGGAAATCGCCCGTCGTTTATCGGCGCGGCAAAACCACCGTTTGCAACCGAAGCGTACGAGAGATATGTCGAAGCGCTTAAAAAGTTTGATTTTAAAGAGATAAAGACCGGTGAGTTTGGCGATGATATGGATATCGAGCTTGTCAACGACGGGCCGGTTACGATTATAATAGACACGGATGAGTGGAAATAAATTAGGAATTTATGTGTCATTTAGTGACGGCTTAAATAGGGATTGTGCCCCAAGTACCATTTTTAACTTAAAAAAATTCATTGAACAAAACACAAAACGAAAAGAGATTTATTATGCAACATAAAATAATACCTGTCGGATATCTTGCAACAAACTGCTCTATTATTTGGGGCGACGATAAAAACGGAATTGTGTGCGACCCGGGTGATCGAGCCGATCTTTTAATGGATTTTATCAAACAAAACGATATAAACGTTCAATACGTTTTGCTTACCCACAACCATTTCGACCACACCGGCGCGTTGCCCGATGTTTTAGAACAAACCGGCGCAAAGCTTGCGGTTGGCGAACATGACGCCGAAGGCGTTCCCGTAACCCCCGACATTCTTTTAAAAGACGGCAATAAAATTGTTTGCGGAGAACTTGAAATTGCGGTTGTTTTTACGCCGGGACACACAAGGGGCGGAGTTTGTTACATAGTAGGGGATATAATGCTTTCGGGCGATACGCTTTTTTGTGAGGACATAGGCCGAAGCGACCTTCCGGGAGGAAGCTTTTCAGTTTTGAAAAAATCGCTTCAAAAGATAAAAAATCTGCCGTACGACGATCTTAAAATTATTCCCGGCCACGAAGAGACAACAACTCTTTCACATGAACGTAAACATAACATGCATTTAAGATAAAAATTTAGTGCTTTCATGTAAGACGTCTTGAATTAAGTTGAGGTGGCAAAAAAGATTTATAAAAAGTGTTTTGTATATCTCCCTCGCCACTGGCGGGGGAGATATACAAAGAGCAAGTTGGTGCCACCAATTAAGTCAATTTGGATTGGATTTTGCTAAACGTAAAAAATATAAAACACGGCGTTTAGGCAAGAAAGGACTGTCATAAGTATGAAAGTTTTTATTAAAGGTCATAATTTCGAATATGAAATAATAAATGTAATAAGGCTTTTTTTTGAGGATGCCGCGGTTTTTGAGCTTGACGAAAAGAAAAACATGAAAAACCAAGATTATATATACACCCTTGTTGTTGAAAAGGCAAAAAAAGATTTTTTGTTTTGTGAAGTTTGTTACAAGGGTATAAAGGTTATAGGTTCAAGACAGCTTGACAAGAAAGATGGCGACGAAGCTAAGTCGCAAAATTCGGCTTTATCGAAGGAGAAAGAACTTGCGAAACTTGTTTTTTCTATGCTTTGTAACATTGCGGACAAAAGACCTCCATACGGAATATTAACCGGAATTCGTCCAGCGAAGCTTGCTATTGCGTTGCTTGAAAAGGGCGCTACCGTAAGCGGGGCGGAAAAAAGGTTGATGTATGATTATTTCGTTTCGGCACAAAAAGCGAAACTTGTTGTGTCTGTGGCGAAGTTTTCGGAAAAGTTTCGAAAACAAGACAGGCCGCTCGACTATTCGCTTTATGTTTCGATTCCGTTTTGTAAAACAAGATGTAGCTTTTGTTCGTTTGTGTCCAAGACGATAGCAAGCGAACAAAAACTTATCGACCCATATCTTGAAAGTTTAATACAAGAACTTGAATTAACAAAACAAATAGCGACCCAAAAAAAACTTGTCCTTAAAACAGTTTATGTTGGGGGAGGAACCCCTTCCGTTTTAAACGAACAACAACTTGAAAAACTTTGCGAGGCAATTGAACGCTTGTTTAACCCCAAAAGCTGTTTAGAATATACTTTTGAAGCGGGGCGCGCGGACACGATTACAAAGGAAAAACTCGTGATACTCAAACGTTTTGGGGTAACGAGGCTTTCGATTAATCCCCAAACAAAAAATGACGAGGTGTTAAAAAAAGTAGGGCGAACACATTCGTATAAAGACGTCGAGCATTGTTTTGCCCTTGCGCGCGAGATTGGGTTTGACAACATAAACGCAGATTTAATAGCGGGGCTTCCGTTCGATACCGAACAAAGCTTTAAAGAATCGGTCGATTGGCTTTTTGATATCGGTGCCGATAACATAACGGTTCACACTCTCACGGTTAAACGCGGATCTGATTTTAAAGACAGCTTTGTTTTAGGCGAACAATCGGTGTCCAAAATGACAGAGTACGCCATCGAAAAACTGTTTAAAAGCGGATATCTCGCATATTATATGTATCGTCAAAAATCAACCCTTCAAAATCTTGAGAACATTGGATATTGTAAACCAGGTAAAGAGGGGTTGTACAACATATTTATAATGGACGAGATGCACAGCATTTTTTCTTGCGGAGCGGGCGGAGTTACAAAGTTTAAACAACCGCTTGGCACACGTATAGAACGAGTTTTTAATTATAAATATCCTAAAGAGTATATCGAAGGGTTGGACGAAATTCTAAAAAGAAAAAGAAAGGTTTTAGATTTTTATGATAATAAATTTTAATCCTAAACGTAAAATAGATATAAGCGAACTTAACAAAGAGATTGAAAAAAAAGATTTTATTGAGCGTTGTGAACAACAATATACAAAACGTGTCGAGAACGTTTGCGATAATATAGAAAAAAGCGACGCGCCAATAGTGCTTGCGACGGGGCCTTCTGCAAGCGGTAAAACAACGTCGTGCAAACGAATAGTCGCCGAACTTGAAAAAAGAGGACGAAAAGCGGTTGTTGTTTCGCTTGACAATTTTTTTAAAAATCTTGAAGATTACCCAAGGGATGAGAACGGCGAAATCGATCTAGACAGCGTTTATGCCGTTGATATTGAACTTGTTAACCTTTTTATCAAAGAGATAATAGAACACGGAAAAGCGCTTATGCCCGAGTTTGATTTTATGAAGCAAGGGCGAAAGGAACAAAAAGTTGAGATAGATATCGGAAAAGACGGCATAGCTATTCTTGAGGGTATCCACGCGCTTAATCCGCTTTTATACGAAAATTCCGCGCCTATTGACAAGATATTTAAGATTTATATCGGGCTTCGCGAGGAATACTATATAGACGGCGAAAGGGTTTTCCCGACTAGAGATATAAGAATAACAAGAAGGTTTGTGCGCGACAGACAGTTTAGGGGATATCCCGTAGAGGCTACTTTTAAGAACTGGAAAAACATTATGCGCGGCGAAGACCTTTACATCAGGCCGTTTAAAGACCATGCATCGATAATTCTTGATACGTCATTTGAATATGAACCGGCTGTGTTTTTGCCACTTGTCCAAGAGATAGTCGACGACCCAAACGAGGGCGGAATTTACAGAGAACAGCTTGAAAGAATATATAACACGCTAAAAAAGTTTGTTGCGATAACGCCCGAAAGTGTGCCGCAAAATTCCGTTTTGCGCGAGTTTATCGGTGGCTTGGATATAAAATAGCTTGTAAAAAACGAAAGAAATTGTTATAATTTTAATTCGGATAGTTTTGAATAAAAAACACGATGCAATTTAAAAATGGTGGGTATTTAATTTGAGCAGAACAAAACAAGGCATGTTAGAAGGCGCGATAATCCTTACGGTTGCAATGGGGATTGTTAAGGTCCTCGGCGCGGTCTATAAGGTGGCTATGGCGGACATCATAGGCATCGACGGAAATGGTTTTTATAGTTATGCATATTCTATATATAATCTAATCTATTCGATAGCGGTTTCGGGTTTTCCCGTCGCTATTTCAAAGATAGTCGCTGGGTTTGCCGGCGAAGGAAGATATAACGATATAAAAAGGGTTAAATCGGTAGCAACTATCCTGTTTACCCTTGTCGGCTTGACCGGTTCGCTAGGGCTTATGGCGTTTTCGGGATATTATGCCGAAAATATTATTCAACAACCTTTGGCATATTGGTGTATGATAGCGGTAGCTCCGGCTATCTTGTTTTGTTGTCTTATGTCTATCTATCGCGGATACAACCAAGGCTTAAGAAACATGACTCCAACGGCGTCGTCCCAAGTAATCGAAGTTTTCTTTAAAGTAGCGACTAGTATTGTACTTTCATATTGGGTCAAGATGGCGTTGTTTGCGGAGTATCGCGACTATGGAACGGTTTTTGGACAGATTATACAAGACGAGAGAATAGCCGAGATAACAATCCTTTCGTACGCGGCAGCAGGAGCAATTTTTGGCGTTACAATCTCGACAGCGATAGGGTTTGTTTATCTTTTCATACGTCAACAGCTAGTAGGCGACGGAATAACAAAAGCACAGTATGAAACGAGCCCGGCGCCGTTCTCAAAAAAACACATTTTAAAAATGATAGTTGCGTTTTCTGTTCCAATGGCGCTTTCGGCGGCGGCGGTTAACCTTACTAGTGTTATTGATGGAATAATGGTTCAAGACCGTTTGCGTCACGTCTTCGCGACCGATATAAATGCGGTTTTCGCTTCCCACGGTGGACTTATGGAACTTGCCGATAAGACCCCTGATATGGATCACGAATTTTTGGCAAACTTCCTTAACGGCGCGTATTGGTTCGCTATGCCATTCTTTACGATGGTTCCGGCAATTACGGGGTCGTTTGGAATGAGCGCGCTTCCACACGTTGCAACAGCTTGGGCGGTTAAAAACATCGAGAAGACGCGTAAAAATATCGAGAGCACCATTCGCATGGCTATGCTTGTGGCCGCTCCGGCGGGAATTGGTCTTGCGGTTCTTGCGGGTCAGATTCTAACGCTTATCTACGGCAACAGCGCTTCGGCGACAGGTTTTGAGATAGCTATTCCAATGCTAAGAGTTTTAGGTGTTGCTGCAATATTCGTTGCGATAACGGGACCGTGTAACGCGTTGCTTCAAGCGATTGGTCGCGTTGATATTCCGGTTAAACTCATGGTAGTTGGGGGCTTGATCAAGATTGCTTCAAACTATATATTTATCGGTATTCCTGAATTTAACATCAAAGCTGCCCCTGTTGGAAACCTTGTTTCGTATTTGGTTATCTCGGTTTCAAGTATTATAATACTTTGTAAAATAACAGGAATTAAGATTAATTTTGTTTCGGTATTTCTAAAGCCTATAGTCGCGGCAATTTCGTGTGGAATATTTGCGCTTTTGGCGTTTAACGTGTCCGACCTTCTTATGGGAGAGACTATCTCGACAGTTATAGCGATAGCGGTCGCTGGCGTTGTTTATATTGCTTCGGTTATGCTTCTTCGCGTAGTCACAAGAGAAGACATCGCGGGGCTACCGAAGAGCGAAAAGATTATTGCGTTTCTTGAAAAGCTCCACGCTTTGGGATAGCTTAAAATATTAAACTTTAACGAAAAATTTGTGTTCGGGGTAAGCTAAAATCTTGAACACAAATTTTGTGTTTTAAGTAAAGATTAAGGAAAAAATATAATTTATGGATAATTTCGAAGTTAAAGCAAAGTATAATGTTAACGATGTTGAAAAACTTATTAAACGCCTTTGTGACGACGTGGACGGTTGTCCTTGGGACAAGGTTCAAACGCACGAATCGATAAGGAAAAATTTTATCGAAGAGGTGTACGAGGCTTGTGACGCTATCGACAAAAAAGACACCGAGCTTTTAAAAGAAGAACTTGGAGACGTTTTGTTACAAGTCGTTCTCCATTCCGAATTTGAACGCAAAAAGGGAGAGTTTTCTCTAGACGATGTAGCAGACGGGGTTTGTAAAAAGCTTGTTCACAGACACCCACATATCTTTTCAAACGTCCAAGCAAATGACAGCGAAAATGTTTTGCAAAACTGGGAGGCGATTAAACGCAAAGAAAAAAGTCAAACGACCGGAACACAATCTATTAAAGATGTTCCAAGGTCTCTTCCTATACTTGCACGGTCGCAAAAGGTGCAAAAACGCGCCGCATATGTAGGCTATGACTTTAACGACGTTTTGGGAGCGCTTGAAGCTTTTGAACTAAGCATAGCGAAGCTTAAGCAACAACTCTTGGAAAAAAACGACGTTGAAACCGCAATTGGCGAGGTTGTTTTCAAAGCCGTGGCGATTGCGAGGCTGTCCGACGTTGACGCGGAACAAGCGGTCGAAAAAACTTGTGAAAAGTTTATCAAAGACTTTGAAACAAGTGAACAAAACGCGCTTAAACATGGCACAAAATTTAGCAAATCAAATATAGACATTTATTAATCACTGTGGTATAATTCTTAAAGCGCAATAAAAAAAAGAAAACGATGCTTTTATAAAGTGTTGAAAATAAGGAGATTTAATATGACAAAAGTAGATTTAATTACAAAGGTTGCTGAATCAACCGGAATGACAAAAAAAGATGCTGATGCGGCTGTGTCGGCAGTTTTCAACGAAATAACTGAAGCTCTTAAAGGCGGTGACAAAGTTGCTATTGCCGGTTTCGGTAACTTTGCAGTTAAGGAACGCGCAGAGCGTGAAGGCTTTAACCCTTCGACAAAAGAAAAAATTAAAATCGCGGCTTCCAAAGCTGCAACTTTCAAATCAGGAAAAGCTTTGAAAGATAGCCTTAACTAGTCTTAACAAGACAAATTAGACAAATTAAAACAAACAAAGACCTTTTGAATTTTAGATTTTTTTTCTAACGTTCAAAAGGTCTTTTTTATTGGATGTGGATAAAGGCGTTGATTAACTTTTTAGATATCTCCCTCGCCAAAAGTGGGAAAAATATCCAAAGCAACCTTTTTTCACTCCCTTTTTATGATTTGAATTTTGTAACTGTCAATCTTTTTGAGCAACAACTGCTACCCAACCTTTGAGAAGTTTTTGCTCAACAATTGTAAATCCGCTTTTTTGAATTGAGTCGATGACCTCGTCGCTTCGCGTGTCGATAATTCCGCTTGCTATAAGATATCCGCCTTTTTTAAGTTTTTCAAAATACATGTCGCTTTGCATCTTGATAACGTCTGAAACGATGTTTGCAACAACAACGTCATAGCCTGTCGAAAGTTTTTGTTCAAGCTCGCTGTCGGTCGAGGCGTTGCCACAATAGACCGTCATGTCCTGTTCTCTAAAACCGTTAACCTTTCGGTTTTTTTCCGACACCTTGACGGCGTTGGGGTCAAGATCAACCGCTATGGCTTTTTTTGCGCCGAGAAGCAAACAAGCAACCGACAGTATACCGCTTCCACAACCCATGTCAAGCACCGTTTCGCCACCCGAAATTCTATCCTCGAGAAGCATCATGCAAAGCATAGTCGTCTCGTGTTCCCCTGTTCCGAACGCCATTTCGGGATCTATCGTAACAACAAGGTCGCCTTCTTGTTTTTGATATTGCTCCCAAGATGGGCGAACGACCAATTTTTTTCCTACGCGTTTGGGTTTGAAATATTTCTTCCAGCTGTCCTGCCAGTCTTTTTCAAACACCGTTTTGTCAGAAATATTATAGTTTATGTCTTGTTCCGCGAACCGCTCCGAAATATATGTTGTTATCTCTAAAAGCGAGATATCCTCGCCGAGATAACAATGTATAGTCGCCTTCGTCTTGTCCTTGTCCAAAAGACTTTGGTCTATGTAATCGTAATACCCGACGGTTGGCAGAACCTCCTCCATGTCGGAATAGTCCTCGATATAAAGCCCTCCCGACGCAATCATCGTCATTATGTTCGACGCCTTTTCGACATCTTTAGAAGATATCTCGATAGATAGTTGTTTCCAATCCATTTTTATGTCCATCCTTATTAAATAAGTTTTGAGATAATCGCGTTTGATACCAAAAATCCTTTTGGTGTAAGAACAACGCGGTTGTTTTTTGTTGTCAACAAGTTTTCTCTCTCACACAAAGATAAAAAATCAACCTGTTGTTTAGATAATGTAAATTTAAACTTTTTGTTTAATTTATCAAGATCCAGCCCACTTGAGGTTCTCAAACCAAGCATTATAAAATCGTCCAAACCGACTTCGCCTTCAGGTGTATATACCCCGTCAAACGAGGATTTTGAACATTTAAAATTTTCGCAAAATTCTAAGGCAGTAAGGTTTGTTGTGTATCTTTTGTCGTCGATACAAGACGCCGCAAAACTGCCAGCGCCAAAGTATGGTTGCATGTTCCAGTATTTAAGGTTATGGCGGCTTTGAAATCCGTTTTTGCAAAAATTAGAAATTTCATACTGTGCAAAACCTTTAGATGCTATGCAGTGTGTCGCATATTCATATAGGTCGGCTTGTTGGTCGTGGTTCAAAAGATACTTTTCTTTGTTGTCAAAAAAAGAAGACTGTTCAGAAAGTTTCATTATATACGCCGAGATGTGCTTTGTCGGGACAGCGGCTATGTCGTCGATTGTTTGTTTTACAGTTTGCTTTGTCTGGCCTTTGATACCAAGCATAATGTCCGCCGAGATGTTTTGAATTCCGATTTTGTCAATAAGTTCGATAGTTTCGATAGCTTTTTTTGCGTTGTGTTTTCTTGTTATAAGCGAAAGCGTTTTGTCGTCGGTCGATTGGACGCCGACAGAAACTCGGTTTAAACCGAAACTTTTAAGTTTTTTAAGTTTATCCGCCGAAAGAAACCCAGGATTTGTTTCGGCCGTTATCTCGCAGTTCTTTGTTACTGTGTGCGACTTATATACGGCATCTAAGATTTCAAAAAAATCCGAAGTTGATAAAAGTGACGGAGTTCCGCCACCAAAATAAATCGAGTCGAACACGGATTTTTCAAAACCTTTTATCTGGTTTGCGACGGCAAAAGCGTAACGTTTAGCGAAAGACTTTGAAAACGGCAAGGAATAAAAATCACAGTATCCGCATTTTGTCGCGCAAAAAGGTATGTGAATATAAAGTCCTTTAAACATACAACACCTTAAAAATATAATGTATTTAAAATTATAAAGGAAGATACCAAAAACGTCAAATAAGACTAAACGTTTAGAAACGTTAAATGGAACAAAATGTTTTTTGAAAACGTCAAATTAATTTGTTTTACATGTTTTTTTTCAAGATAAACGTATATTTTATTTACCAAATAATTATAGCTACAAATAAATGCTTAATTCCGACACAAACTATCTAGTACAGTAATTAAGCCGGGGGTGGAGAATATAAAAAAAACGGTTAGGAGATCGGTTTTAATAGCTATGGTGATTTGGGTATTAATAATTGCTTATTTTTTCGTATCAAAGTTCTTGCTGCCCGAAGAGTTTTCTGTTTTCGAGGGTGAAAGCTTTTCATATCGGGACGGATTGTTGACGGTTGAAAAAAAACCGGACGCACAACAGGCGGTTATTACCGCCTCAAAGGGAAGTTCGCAAAGCGCTACGGTTTATCTGTTTGACCTTATACCGATTAAAAATGTACGACTTCAATCGATAGACCAAACATATCTCATCCCGGGGGGGATGGCGTTTGGTGTCAAGCTTTTTACCGACGGCGTTGTGGTTGTCGGGTTTGGTTCGGTGGTAGCCGACCAAAAGACATACAGCCCCGCGACAAGCGCCGGGCTTAAACTTGGCGACATAATAACGACGATAGATGGCAAAGAGGTAAGTGGAAACAGCGACATAGCCGATATTGTAGAACTTAGCGAGGGGGAACCGCTTGTCGTTGTGTTTATGCGTGACGATAACAGGATAATGACCAAGATAACGCCGGTTCAAGGGGAGGACGGCGAATATAAGATTGGGATGTGGGTTCGCGACTCGTCCGCCGGTATCGGAACGATAACATATATAGACGAGCAAACAGGTGCACTAGGAGGCCTTGGGCACGCGATAACCGACATAGACACAGGCGAGATTATGCCAATTCAAAGCGGCGAGATTGTAAAGGCCGAAATAACCTCGATTAAAAAAGCAAAATCAGGCTCGCCCGGGGAACTTATAGGTAAGTTCAACTCACAAAACAAATACGCGACGCTTTTGGAAAACAACGAAACCGGTATATACGGCGAATATCATCAACAGTTCTACGACGGAGCCGCAATGCCTATAGCGCTTCGCCAAGAGATTGAGAAAGGCCCCGCCAAGATAATCTCAACTATCGACGGAGAAGGTCCAAAGACGTTTGATATCGAGATCGAAAGTATACGTCTTTCGGACAACAACCCGACGAAAAACATGATAATCAAGGTAACCGACCCCGAACTTATCGAGGCTACGGGCGGAATTGTCCAAGGAATGAGCGGAAGCCCGATTATTCAAGACGGAAAGATAGTCGGCGCGGTGACCCATGTTTTTGTCAACGACCCAACAAAGGGGTATGGGATATTTATTGAGAATATGCTTGAGAGTGCTGAGAATATCGATTAAAAGATTAGCAAGATTAAACATAAGCATTGAGCTGTTTGAGCGAAGGACACTTAGTTAATGAATAATTCAAAAAAAAAGTGTTAACTCTTTTCTGTTTTAGCGTTATTAAAGGAAAAGGTTAACTCTTTTTGTTGACACTCTGACAAAGCTAGATGTATAATTAATACTAATCTCAACTATAAAAGAAAGGTTCTTTTAGATGCATCTGGTTCGAGTGTTGGGCAACAAAGCTGTCGATTACATATTTATGGAAAGTGTCGTAGATGTTAGAGTATAATTTATTGGCTGAATATACATCGCTGTTTATTTTAACAGCAGTATTAATAAGCTTTAGGCGTGACTATGAGGTTAGAAGTCTACGATATAAATTTTTAAGGGCCATGTATTACTCGGCCTATATTTCTGTTGTCTTAACAATACTTTCTATTTTGACCACGACTTCCCTTGTTGAATACTCAAACTACTTTTTATCCTATACGCTAATGCTTTTATATTTTGTGTTTTTGCCTTGTTTGCCCGTGATGTTTATACTCTACTCGATCACATTAACCGATCTTAACTCAAACGAAAAAGACCCCTTTAAAAAGCTTTTACCATATTGTCTTCCGTATATTATATATGTGATAGTTGTTTTGTCTAATATATTCACAGACAAAATCTTTACTATTGACGAAAATCTTTATTATATAAGAAGTGATTGGTATCAATTGCCGTTTGTCGTCAGCGCATTTTATATATTAATGTTGCTGTACCTTGCAATTAAAAACTCGAAAACTGTTTACAAAGAAATAATGCAGATGTTAAGTTTCACTTTTGTTTTTTCTTCGAGTATCACGTTGTTGCAATTTTTTATGGACGATGTTATATTAACCGGTACAATCTATACTGTAAGCATTTTAGTCGTACATCTGTATATTCAAAATGTGCGGAAATCTGCCGACCACTTAACAGGAGTTAACAACAGAATTGCATTAACACATAAAATTAACGAGAACATAAAAAGGAATGATGATTTTTCATTATACATAGTAAGTTTGCGTAACTTTAAAAGCATAAACGAAAGATACGGACTTGAAATAGGGGATAAGCTGTTAAGGCTAGTGTCCGAGAATCTTTTAAAGAAATTTTCTGTACAGCACATATATAGATATAGTGGCGATGAGTTTGCTATTCTTTCAAAAGATTTAAGCGAAGAATATTTTAACAGAGTGGCTGCTGTTGTTGATTTGCTAAATCACCCAACTTCGATAGATGGTCTTGACGTGATTTTAGATTTAATTTTTGTTAGGGTTGACTATCCTGTTTTTTCAAGAAACTCTAAAGATTTAATCTCTGCTGCCGATTATTCAGTGCGTACTTTAAAAGACCAATCGAGCGGGGAAAGATATTTATACGATATCTCTATAATTCACACCATGTCCGAGCAAAATTTAATGATACAAAAAATTAAAGATGCTCTTGTTAACGATGAATTTACGGTTCATTACCAGCCGATTTTTTCAATTGGGCATAATAACTTCCCTCAAATAGAGGCTCTTGTGCGAATGCGTGACGATGGCAAATTGTTATATCCAAATAGCTTTATAAATCTTGCTGAGAAAACCGGACTTATAACAAAAATTACATATGCTGTTTTAGAGGTTGTGTGTAGAGATTTAAGAAATCTATTAGATAACAAGCAATTAAGTCCACAGTTTGAATCGGTTTCAGTTAACTTTCCATATTATCAATTCACTTTGCCTGGCATGGTTGAAGACGTTGTGGCAATCCTTTCGAAATATGATATTCCATCCTGTATGATTAAAATTGAAATCACTGAAAGAGCTCTTATTTCAGATATATCAAATATGAAAACTGTTATGAAAGAGATGCAGGAAAAGGGGTTTGCTTTCGAGCTTGATGATTTTGGAGCGGAGTATTCAAACACGAGTGTGTTTTTAGATCTGCCGCTTGACATAATTAAAATTGATAGAAGCCTTTTGCTTTCTGCCGCAAAATCACAAGAAAACAGAAAGTTTTTTGAACATCTTATACTTGGAATTAAAGCTACTAATAAAAAAATTATCGTCGAGGGAATTGAAGAGCAAGAGCAAAAAGATCTTTGTGTTTCGTGTAAATGCGACTATCTCCAAGGATATTTTTACGCAAAACCAACAACTATTCAAGAGGTGCTATCGTTTATAGGGGTTAATTAGTGCGTTACACGAAGGTCAACAACCCGATAAGGAGATATACTAAAACGGGATAGACACTACTAACGTTTGTCGAGGCACAATAGAAATTCTAGTTACATTACTTGTTCACAATATAACCAAATACATGCACTTTATGCAAATTGTTAAGTTGACAAAAGTTGCACAATTTTTAACTTAATAATAATCTATTATTATAAGAGTTACTATATAGAAGGAGAAATCAAGTGAATTATAAAAACAGAAACTCTAACAAGGGTTTTACTCTTGTTGAACTAATTATTGTAGTTGCGATTATAGCGGTTTTAGCCGCAGTTCTTGCTCCGCAGTATCTACGATATGTCGAGAGAGCCCGACAGTCAAACGACTTGCAAATCGCCACGAATTTGATTAAGGCGACTACTGTCGCAGCGGCAGACCCGAAAAGCAACATTGTGATGGGAACCATTATTGAAGTTGTTTGGGTTACAAGTAACGACAGACCCGCATATGAAAATTGGATTATAGTTCGCGATGCGGGAAATTCTTCATCAACGAACAGAACATCTTCGGTCAGAGATCCCTCGTATACGGTTAAAATGCCGGATCTTGATGACATGAGAGACGTACAAGAAGGCGTGCTTTCAATTATGGGAGTAGACATTTTAGACAACGGCAGAGAATTCTATGGTATTTTGGATGAATCAAAATCGGAGGTTGCTAAGTCTACCAACTTTGCATTCCACTTGGATACAACTACGGGTCAGATTGCTGTTGCCTATCAACCTACGTATGATGGGGTTAAAAATGCTTGGGTTGATGAAATTGGAGTGAACTTAGTTCCACATCCATAAACCTATCTTTAAATATTATTTAAGTAAAAAAAGAACCTTCGACATGAAAATCGAGGGTTCTTTTTTTTGATGTTTTACTAAAACATATTACAATCTTTTTGGAACAAATTTTCGATTGAGTTTGGACGATTATTTTCAAAATGCTATTTCAAAACGGTTTTTGCAAAAGCAAAATAAGTTTCGTCGGGTGTTTTTGCGGGAATTTCACAACCACAACTGAGCATGAAATTTTTATCTTTTGCTTTTTCTAAAAGTTCAAATCCTTTGTTTTCGGCGTGTTGAGGGGTAGCGTCCGCCAGATCATCAACCGGACTAGCGTTTCCTTTAAAAGCCATGTTGGCGGCGGTGAACAGTTCGCACGCTTTGTCAAAATCTGTCATACTGTCGATGTTCACCAAGTCAACGCCGTTTTGAGCCATTAGATGTATCGTTGCATTTGTGTTTCCACATATATGAAGCTTTGAGTATGCTCCGGCGGCTCGAATACCGTCTGCAACTTTTTTTTGATAGGGAAGAGCAAACTCTTCAAACAAAGCGGCAGAAATAAGAGAGGCGGCGGCATCGCCACAACCTATCAAATCCGCTCCGGCGGCAATTTGTGCTTTTGCGAACTCAATCTCAATATCTGCAGCAAAATCCAACATTTTATGAACAAATTCCGGTTCGTCGTAGAGCATGTACATCATCTCTTCAACACCTAACCAATCAGCAACTTCGGCAAAAGGCATCTCTACCCAACCCGTTATAAGAGCTTTTTGTTTGAGGTGTTTTGACAATCCTTCGATAGCTTCAATTCGATTTCTTGTTCGAGAGCCTTTTTTCATAATATCCGGAAGAGTGAGTTTTTTAAAATCATCTTCACAACTTATCAATGGTGTTTTAAGATGTGGTGTTGCGTTGAGTGGATAGTCCATCTCGCCACCCAAATCCGCAGAAAGTCTATATGAATCGGTGCTGACGGTAACCGCGTCTACCATGTAATTTTCGTATAAATTAAGTTGTGCTTCGATTAATGCGTTTGCATCGGTTGAATAGGTTCTATAGTCAACTTTAGCCCTATCTGCCGCAAAAAACATCATTAAAGGAAAAAATGGTGTTCTGTCAGGCTTGTTATGGCTTAAAACCGCAAGGCATCTTTCTTTGCTTGTCATCATTTTGATTTACCACCCGTATTTTTTAATAAATTATTGTTTGTTTAAACCAATTTTAACAACAGACAATAAAGTGATTTTAACAAAATAACTTTGTTAAGTCAAGATATATAAAACCCAAAAAATATTTGAAAAACACAACAAAACAAAGTAGAAAATGTCGTGTTTAGACTATACCAGAAAGCGATGAATTTCGTATAGATATACATTCTTTTTGTATTTGCGAAAGCGATGGATCTTTTAATAATAGTTCATATATTTTTTTTGTGTTGCTCAATATAACGGGGTTAACCGAAACTTCATTTGTTAAAAAATCTACGGCGCAAGCCAAACTTTGCTCTTGCCCTTGTTCTTGTAACAGAGCATATATTGCACAAGCTAACCCGACACAGATATAAATTGGCGTTATACCGTTTTCGGATGCGTTTAGCGAAGCGCCAACTAAACGGTCGTGCTGGCCGAGTTTTCGTTTAGCGTCAAAGCCGACGCGTAAACATGTGTCGGCAAGTTGTTGATTGCAAAAGCGATCTACTAAATCCCAACTATGCAATGTTAGATCTTTGAGTGGTGTGTTATATTTTGTCGATAACGCCAACGAACTTTCTGCCATCGCGTTTTCCACAATTAATCTAATATGACAATCTGCTATCGCTTCGGAAATATAGGTGTAACCTTTTATGAGTCCTAGGTACGCACAGGTTGCGTGACCCATATTGTGTAAAAACAGTTTGCGTTTAATATAAAAATCAAATGGCTCAAACGGTTTTAACAAAGGGTTATCGGGAATAGCGCTTTTAAAAGCCGCTTTGTCTACCGGTAAAAAACCGTATTTCTCGACACAGATACGAAGACGATTTCCGTCATTCATTTCTGGGGTCTGAATCGGAACCATTCTGCCGATTGAAGTTTCAACAAAGCCAACATATTTTTTAAGTTTTTCGACTTCGCTTGGCGACATTAAATTTGATATATATCCTTCTAGTACAACGTTGGCGTCCATTAGATTTTCGCATATTAAAATGTCTAGGGGTGGTTTGTTTTGTTCAAAACGTTTGCGTATCCCCGATACGAGGTTGGGGGCGATGATCGGCAACACACGGCTTCCAATTGCGGTTGCTAAAATGTCACAATCAGCGATAGCGTTTGACACCGATTCAACATCGTTGCCGTCGATAGCCGAAACATTTTTTATCCATTCGTCTATATAACCCTCGTTCGAAACAATTCGTACCGGATATTGTTTTTCTCTATTAAGTTGAGCCACAGCGTCTTTATCAATGTCTATAAATGTTACATTGTAACCGGTTTGTGAAAGCAAAGCCCCGATAAAACCCCGACCGATATTTCCCGCACCATATACTACCGCTTTCATATTACGAATTGCTCCCTTGAAACGTTTGATAACAACCGAGTTTAACGTTGTTGTTAATTTGCGTATATTTAAACACAAATCAACAACAATTTTATCAAAATAACGATAAAAAGTCAAAAATAGGGGAGAGAATTTTTGTATATACATGGTGATTAGATTTGAAAAACAAAAGTTGAAGATATCAGTTGATTTTATTTCAGTTTTAAATTAAAATATATATTGTCGGATGTAGATTGGTTAAAATGAATATGTTGCGGAAATTTACGATAATATCAATCGACAGGTGCGACAAAATAGTTGCGGGTATGGCGGAATTGGCAGACGCGTTAGATTCAGGTTCTAATGGTTGC
>CAYJFO010000024.1:0-20464 GCA_964369645.1 uncultured Oscillospiraceae bacterium
TTTTTTTATTTGGTTAGTTTTATTTGAAAATATTTTTGATAAAAAACGTGCGTAGGGGAGGGGTTTCCCCCTCCCGCAATTTTAGCAACATCAACCGATGAAGGAACGGGATGGGAAACCCATCCCCTACGTCCAGAATTTGTAGCGTGATTCTGGATATGATGGCGGTAAGATCAATAGCCCTTGCCCTACGATTTGTTTTTTAAAAGTTTTGTTTTAGCGACAAATACTACGACCACAGATTGTTTTCGATTCGAGAAATGAGGAAACAACAAAGCTATGTGGTTTTATTCAAAATCTCGCCACGCAAGTGGCGCACCTCAATTACGAATTACGAATTAACTATCCTTTGCTTTAAAATCATAATCAACCGTAACCTCGGGGTGTGGCGCTTTAAGACGTTCGTTTGTGTAGTATGAAGCTAGCTTGTACAGCGCTGAAACTATCGGAACGCTTAGTATCATTCCGATAACTCCGCCAAGCCCTCCGCCGATAACAACCGCCGCTAGCACCCAAACACCGGGAAGCCCAATAGTGTTTCCAACAACTTTTGGATAGATTATGTTTCCTTCAAGTTGTTGGAGCACTATAATAAATATAATAAAAAATATTACCTTTGAAGGATCGCTTAAAAGAATTAAAACCGCTCCCAAAATAGACCCAAGATATGCGCCAACAATCGGTATAAGCGCCGTAAGACCCACAAACATTCCAACCGCACCGGCATAAGGGAAACGGAATATTATCATACCCAATGTACAAAGGCATCCAAGGATAACCGCCTCGGTGCATTGACCTATTATATAGCTGTGGAACGATTCGTTGAGAGTTTCCAAAACAAAATTTGTTGTCTTAATCGTTCTCGGTTTTATATATGCCTTTTGGACTTTTTTCAACTGCCTTAAAATCGCTTCTTTTGCAAACACCAAAAAGATCGCAAACGTAATTGCCATAAACGAATTGAATAAACTGCTTGTAATTGAAGATATTATAGATATCGACGAATCGAAGATGCTTCCTATTCCGCTTGTAAGATATGAACCGGCGCTGCTTAAAAGAGCCGGAATGTTAATTTGGCTAAACTGTTCAAGAACAAATTCCGCAATGCTTGGAAAAATTTCTCGGTTTGCAATTATCCATTGTTCTATGTCTTCAATAAGGACGGGCAAACCCTCAAGAGCGACGGAAAACGCTATAGTTATCTGTGGAATAACCACAGCTATGACGGCTACCGCAATCCCAATTATGACCGCAATTGACAAAATCAAACAAACTCCGCGGCGAGTTTTTGCAACAAATTTGCTTTTCGATTTTGGAAAATATATCTTTTCAAACTTCATAAGCGGAATGTTCAATATATAAGCTATTGCAACTCCGGCAAGTAGAGGAGCTACCACGCTAACAAGCGTTCCAACCACATCGTAGACTGTGTTAAAATTCAAAACAACAAACACAAGCGCCGCCGCCGCGAACATAAAACGATATATTCTTTTATCTTTAAGATTGCCTTTCATACATTACCTCTCAAAATAATTGTATTTTTTGATTACTATATATTTATTCTACCATATTTTACAGGTTATAAATAGTCTTTTGAAAGCACCGACACGAAAAATTTACATTTGTATCTTTTTGTTTACTGTTGTTCAATGCTTTAACACTTGGGTTTTTAACATCTTCTTTATAGATTTCAAATTATTAATATATTGTTTTCTAAAAATTTCAAAAAAAACCATTGCAAAGCATTAAAAAAATTGCTATTATTATAAATAATTTTCACCGTTTTATGCTAAACTGCTCGATTAGTTACGGCAGTTATCAAATCTTAATTAAATGCAGACATATATTTTTTTGATAGAGAGAGTTAAATGCAAAAGTTTAGGAACTGGTTATCCAACACACCAATTAACAAGAAGTTCATACCGTTACAGTGGTTTATAATCACCATTGTAGTTTTGTTGAGTTTGTTTTCCATTGTGTCTGTAACGTTGGTTAACAGCTTTTCGGAAGATGTCATCGACGTAAACGTTGAGCATAAAGAAGAGTTGTATGAAATTATACGGAACATGTACATCTGTCGCGTTTTAGGCCGCGATATCCTGCTACAACAAGATGAAGCTGTTCGCGACCAACTTTACGAACAGTATATAATCGCGTTTGACGATCTTGACTACAAAATGGATAACTTTGCAAACGTTTTGAGCGGCGAAAAACTCGAGGAGTTTAACCGCATAATTGCCGAAAAAAACATCTACAAAGAAAGTATGATATTATCTGCCGACATTTGGATTGGCGGCGGCAGTTATGACGAAGCTTTATACGCTCTCCAAGTTGTCACGCCCATTGCAAACGACTTTTTCGGAAGCATCGACGAATTTCTTGAATCCGAACAAGAGCTTATGGATAAAGTTTTGCTTCGGAACGACCGCCTCGTTTTGGCAGTTTTAATAACAGGTTTTGTTTTTAATGTTCTCGCAATTTTAGGTGTCTTGGCGTTTGTAAAGTTCTTTTCTAAAAACATGAGCACAAGCTTAGTTGTGCTTGAACAATCTGTTTCCGAAATCGCTAATACAGGGAACATGAAGATAGAAATCCCCAAAGAACTCTACACAAGAGACGAAGTCGGGCGAATTGCAACTGTTGTTAACGACATGAAATCGATGTTGCTTAAATATTCTTTCCATGACAATTTAACGGGCGGTTATAACGCTAAAGCATACCACGAAGAGATAAATAACCTGTTTTTGGAAGAAGAAAGCCAAAAGAGTTTTTGGTGTGTTATAGCTGATATGAACAACCTTAAAATTATAAACGACTATCTTGGACATCTCGAAGGCGACAATGCTTTAAGAAAAGTTTATACAGTTTTAAACGACGGCCTTTCCCAAAACGGAAAAACGTTCCGTATAGGAGGAGACGAATTTGTTTCGTTAGTTTTCAACTGTACAAAACAGGAACTTGAAAAAAACATACAAAACATAACTGAAAAGATAGATATAGCAAATTTTGAGAAGGAACATCAATTTTCATTGGCGTTTGGCTATGATCAATTCATAGGCTACACAAAAGCCGAGTTTAACGAATTTTTCAAAGAAGTAGATAAACAGATGTACTACAACAAATCAGAGCTTAAACAAGCTCGAATCGATGCTCGAATTTCTCAAATGACACTTCAGTATGACAAAGTCAAAGACCCAGACAAAGAAAATTAACATAAATTTATAAATAATGGGCGACAAGTACAGTCGCTCATTTTTTTGTCTTGTTTATTTGCTTACAAATTTCAACCTCTATAACAAAAAAACTGTCGTCTTTATAAGTAATAAATAAAAAAATCATTTTTTTGTTGCACTAACAATAAAAATTATGTTAAAATTTTATCTAAGCACTAACAGATAAAAAATAATAAGGAGTTTAATTTACTATGGAAAAAGGACAGTTTATCGAAAAACTACGATATAAGTTTGATAATCTTATGTCAAAAGGCGCAGTTGCTCTTGTCGGAATGTTGTTTTTAGTCACGGCAGGGGTTATATTTTTGGCTGGGGTTATAGCCGTTTTATTCGGAAATGGAACACTTTCGGAAAATGTTTGGGCCAGCATAATGCACACCATCGACGCCGGAACAATAACCGGAACCGAGACAAGAAACCTTCCATTTTTGATAATAATGTCGATAGTCACGCTGTGTGGTCTTTTCGTCACAAGTATCTTAATCGGTATTATAACGACAGGGTTCGAAGAAAAACTCAACACGTTAAGAAAAGGCAACTCAAGAGTTATCGAAAAAAACCATGTCTTAATTTTAGGGTTTAATGACAGTATCTACACAATAATTTCCGAGCTTGTAATAGCAAACGAAAACAAAAAGAATTCTTGTATAGTTGTTCTTTCGGAACAAGACAAAGAAACTGTGGAACTTGCGATTGCGGAACAAGTAGGCGACCTTAAAACCACACGAGTAATAGCAAGGACCGGAAGCATAACAGACAGTTTTATGCTTAGACAGTGTTCCGCTTCAAAAGCTCGTTCGATAATAATTAACGAACAAGACGACTTTATTGTAACAAAAGCTATCCTTGCCATCAACAGCTTTTTGAAAGAAATCGTAAATGTTAGTTCAAAACCACACATAGTTGCAACCTTAAGCAACGCTGAAAACTTCGCGGCGGCAGAAATTGCGGGAGAAGGCAACGTAGAGCTTATACTTATCAACGACGCAGTCTCAAGGATAATTGCCCAAACATGTAGACAACCCGGAATTTCAAACGTCTTGATAGAGCTTTTTAACTATGACGGCGCTGAGCTATATTTCGAAAGTTTCTCCGCTCTTGAAAACAAAAGTTTTTCGGATGCGCTTAAAATGTTTGAGCAAGCAATCGTACTTGGATTTAAAAGAGATGGCGAAATCCACCTTAATCCGAACAATGCAGAGATCCTTAAAGCGGACGACCAGCTTTTGCTTTTAGTCGAAGACGACGGACTTGCAAAACCACTTAAAGATGTTCCGGCAACAAACGATGCCGAAAAACTCAAATCAAATCAAACTATCGAGATATCTAAAAAAGACATACTTATACTTGGCGTAAACGACAAGATAAAATCTATATTAACCGAACTTGACAATTACCTTACAAAAGGTTCTTCTGTAACGGTAGCAACCGAAGACATCATTGAGGTTCCCGAAGACTTTAACCAAAACTTTAAAAACATAGACCTTGTTTGGACAGAATGTGACACAAACTCGCGAGAAGTTCTTGACAAACTAACCGAAAAAGCGTTAGACCATATTCTTCTTTTAAGCTCGAACGCGTATGACCCCGAAACATGCGACGCGATGACTTTAATGAAGCTTATACATCTTCGTGACATTTCGGTTAAACAATCTAAAGCTTTTAACATAACAAGCGAAATCAAAAACGAGACAAACCAAAAACTTGCACGTGTTGCAAAGGTCAACGACCTCGTTGTTGGCACAAGCATAATCAATTTAATACTTTCACAGATTTCGGAAAATCGTGATCTTGCGACGGTATTCAAAGAGATTTTACATGTCGACGGTTCCGAAATATATCTTAGAAACGCCGCAAACTATATAAAGCTTAACGAACAAACAGATTTTTACACAGTAACCGAGCTTGTCAAAAACAAAGGCGAGATAGCGCTTGGCTACAAAAAACAAACAGAAGACAGTTTTGAAATCGTTACAAATCCGAAAAAATCCGACAAAGTTTCGTTTGGCGAACAAGATTATATTATAGTTCTCGCGAACGACTAGATATAATAGCTTTTAAATCAAGTTATATGCTTTTATCGCGATAAGAGCAATAAACAATACAGTAACATTGTAGAGACAACCTAAATGGCGGTCTCTACAATGTTATCTTAAAACGATAAAGATTCAAAGATTATTTAATGCAATAAAACAAAGGTTAAAATAAATGCTAAGCACAATAAAAACTTCAATTATAATAATTCTAATAGCGGTTGTTTTGTATACCGCTTTGCTAGTTATGACGTTTATCCCAAATAATGAAACTATGATTAAAAATGCCGAAGGCGCAATGAACCTGTTTGAACAGCAACCTACATACCCTGTTGTTTTTTCAGTTAACGGAACCGACATCGTTGCGGATAATTTCAGCGACAGCGTAATGATAATGGCAACGATAAAAGAGGAAGGCAAAAACCTTTTTGAACAGGCGTTGAGCCCGTTTGGAAGAACTCATTATTGGGACGGCTATCTCGTATGGCTAAGGCCATTGCTTAGCGTGATGTCGTATTCTGCGATAAGATATCTTAACGAAATCCTTCTTGTTTGCCTTTTAGTTTTAAGTAGCATTCTAATTAAAAGACGACTTAACTTTGGAGTATCTTTGGCCTATATTCTTTCGGTTTGCTTTTGTTATATAACGACAATACCATCGTCGCTTCATTATATACAGGTATTTTTCATAATGATGTTGGCGATAAGCTTTGTTTGTTTGTTCCAAAACAAATTATCTTCAACAAATTCTCTCCCCCCATTTTTTTGTTATACTTTTTTAATTATAGGTTCGATAACTTGTTATTTCGACATTCTTTCGACGCCGCTTATAACGATTGGTTTTCCGCTTGTTGTCTGTGTTTTAATGTTAAACAAACATATCGAAACATCTTTTTTTAATATCTTGAAATTTGTTGTCGTAATGTCTTTTTTTTGGGTTGCGGGTTACGCAATCACATGGGGTTTTAAATGGATTTTAGCCGCAGTGTTTTTAGACACCGATATTTTCGACTATATACGCGAAAAATTTTTGCGTTATGGTTCCGAAAGCGAACAATACCCCGCGTCATTAAACGAAGGTTTTTTGTACGAAGTCATTAAGATAAACTTTAATTTATATTTCAATTCAATCGCTTTGACTATATATAGTGTTGTTTCGTCTATCGCGATACTGCTTGCTTTGATTTTTCGCAAATCAAAAAAACAAATTATAACCGCGTCACCGGTTGTTGTAGTTTCTTTATATTCGTTCATGTGGTATTTCGTCGGTTCAAGTCATTCACATATACATTCGTTTTTCACATTTAGAACGCTTTCGGTTTTTGCGTTTGGGTTACTTTCATTTTTAATGTTTTGTGTGAACACAGATAAACTCAACAATACCCTTAACAATTTAAAAATAGTTCAAAAAATAAAGAAAATTCTAGAATAATTGAATTTTTGTTATTATATTCATATATATCCATTGACTTTATACATAATTTAATTGTAAAATTATATATTACATAGTAGCAATATTCTAGCAACATGCTTACTATCAAAAATAACGAATTTAGAAATGCGGTACACTATCATGATTAACAGCATGACAGGTTTTGGGCGAAGTTCTGACACAATAAACGATCGTGACATAACGATCGAGATTAAGAGCGTCAACCATAGATATTTTGAGGCATCGATACGAACTTCAAGAAGCTACAGTTTTCTTGAAGACAAACTAAAAACTTTATTACAATCTAAAATTTCGCGCGGAAAAGTTGACGTCGGTCTTATGATTGTCACAAAACAAGACACTGGGTTTGTGGTTGAACCAAATCTTCAAGCCGCAAAAGGTTACTATGAGGCGCTCAAAACAATAGCGGATGAACTTGACCTTGAAATTAATCCTAGCGTTTCGCTTATCTCGAAATACTCCGATATCTTCACGGTAACTTCGTCGTTACCCGACGAGGACGAGTTGTGGAAAGACGTAAGCTCAGTTGCATCAAAAGCACTCGAACAGTTTTTAGATATGCGCAAAATCGAGGGCGAACGCCTTGTAAACGACATTCTTTCAAGGCTTATGTTGCTTGAGCAACTTCTCGAAAGAATAGAAGCGGACAACGAAGGAAGAATCGAACGCTATCGCGAAAAGTTGTTTGCCAAAATGACAAAGATTCTTGAAGACAAAACCCTTGACGAAAACAGAATTATGCTTGAAGCGGCACTATATGCCGACAGATATGCCGTTGAAGAAGAAACGGTAAGGCTTAGAAGCCACATATCACAATTTCGTGATATCTTAAAATCTAAAGGTGGAGTTGGACGAAAACTTGACTTTTTAATCCAAGAGTTTAACCGCGAAGCCAACACGATTGGTTCTAAATCTTCCGAAGTCGAAAACACCGCTGTCGTTGTCGAGATGAAAAGCGAGATTGAAAAGATAAGGGAACAGATACAAAACATTGAATAGGAGCAATCAATGAAACTAATCAACATTGGATATGGAAACATGATTTCTGCCCAGCGTGTAATCGCGGTTGTAGGACCCGACAGCTCGCCCGTAAAAAGAATGATTCGTGAAGCCGCCGATAAAGGGATGCTTATAGACGCTTCTTGTGGACGAAAGACAAGGTCGGTTTTAATTACAGACAGCGATCATGTCGTACTTTCTGCCATTGGAACAGAGTCTGTCGGCGCAAGACTTTCGGAAAATGTTGTTCAAAATGGAGGTAATGATGAAGTTTAATCAAAGACGTTTGGTTGTCGTTTCAGGTCCTTCAGGATGTGGAAAAGACACCGTAGTTAAAGAGCTTATACGAATTAAGGAAAACGTGTCGGTCTCGGTTTCGTGCACAACGCGCGCCGTTAGAGGATGTGAACAGCACGGAGTCAATTACTATTACATAACAAAGCAAGAGTTTAACGAACGCCTTGCAAAAGGACGTATGCTTGAATATACCGAATATGCCGACAATCTCTATGGCACGCCGATGGACGAGCTTGAACAAAAACTTGCCGACGACCAAACGGTTATACTTGTAATCGAAGTCAACGGCGCAAAACAAGTTAAAGAGATATACCCAGATTCGTTGCTAGTTTTTATAATCCCTCCGTCGCTCGAGGAACTTGAACGACGTTTGAAACTTCGCGCAACCGAAGACATATCACAGGTTGAAGAACGCCTAATGATAGCCAAAACCGAGCTGAAATCGCTTGCGGATTACGACATAGTTATCGAAAACGATGTGGTATCATCGTGTGCAAAGAGGCTTTCGGACGCAATAGACGATTGGCAAACCAAAGATAAAACAGACACAAACTTATAACAAAACAATTAAACCATGATAAAACACAAATAATTTTGTATTACAACTAAAAATTAAGTAAAACATAAGAAAGATTGGTCATAAACATGTTAAAACCTGAGATAGCAAAACTTTTAGAAGAATGTGAAAGCTCATACAGCCTTGTTGTTGCTGTTGCAAAACGTTCGCGCGATGTCGCCGCACAAGCCGAGGAAGCTAGAGAAGAGCTGTATGACAAAGCGATAAATGTAGCGATAGACGAATTCGGCACAAACAAATTAAAGATAGTTGAATTTGAGCCGGAACAAGAAGTGTAGTTCAAAGTTAATGTATCGGCTCACGCCATATTTTTCATTAAACTAACAATTAAAATTAGTCGTCAAAGTTAACTAACGGTTGCTTTGACGACACCTTCATTCTTGATTACACAGTCCTAATTCTTAATTAAACTAACTATCCAACCTAGGGGGTGGCGTGTTTGTCTTGCTACGTCAAAGTGGCGGTTGAAAACGCCGCCTTTAAATTTGATAAGCTTTATACATACAAAGTTCAAAGCGAACTTGCAACTTTTGCCGTCCCGGGCGCTCGCGTAGCGGTAAGCTTTGGAAACGGAAAACCCCGTGTCGGAATCATAATCGAAACTATTCCGGACACGGAAGTTAAACAAGATCCGCTGTATCAAAAAATCAAACCTATATCGGACATCGAAAAACAAACTCCTTTAATAGACAAAGAGTTTTTAAATATAATTAAATATCTTAAACAAAACACCTTTTGCACATACTTTGACGCGGTTAAAGCGGTAATACCAAAAAGTAACCGTCTTTTTGCGAAACAAAAAAACGGACAAACGTCTCTTTTGCGGTCGTCCCACTACACCGAAACGTGCTATAAAATAAACGAACTTGAATCCGACAAAAAGCTTACCCCAAAACAACAACTTCTTTATGATTTTTTAAAAGGTTCGGGGGAAAGCTCGGTTAAAGAGATTGAAAAAAATTTGCATATCTCGTCTGGCGTTGTCAAAGGACTTGAACAAAAAGGCGTTATCTCTAAAAGTTTGAGAGAAAAGAAAGTTAACAGTTTTGCCAACGCGGGTCCACACAACATCGACAGTCTTTCGCCTGCCCAAGACAAGGCTTTTGTCGAGATATCTAACAACATAAAAAACAACGAAAAGCCCAACACTACGCTTTTACACGGCATAACGGGAAGCGGAAAAACGATAATCTACGCTAACTTAATTAAGAACATGGCAGATGCCGGAAAATCTTCGATACTTCTCGTACCCGAGATTACGCTTGCAACACAAACAATCGAACGATTTAAACAATATTTCGGCGAAAACGTTGCTATTATACACAGCAAGCTTTCAGATACCGAACGATTACAACAATGGGAACTTATAAGAAACAAAGGCGCTTGTGTCGTAATCGGCACACGTTCGGCGGTGTTTGCGCCGGTTAAGGATCTTGGGCTTATTATAATCGACGAAGAACAGGAGATAACCTATTTTTCCGAACAAAGCCCGCGGTATGACACAAAAGAAGTTGCAAAACTACGCGCAAACTTTAACGGAGCACACCTTGTTTTGTCGTCCGCAACCCCTTCTGTCGAAAGTTATTTTCTCGCTCGCCAAAATACGTTTAACCTTGTAACGTTAAACGAGAGATATATGAACATGCCTCTCCCCGATGTACATATCGTCGACATGACAAAGGAAGCTTTAAGCGGAAACACAACCAAAATAAGCCTTATGCTTAAACAGGAAATCGACAAACGACTTGCAAACAAAGAACAAGTAATTCTTTTACTCAACCGCCGAGGATATCACACGATAGCGTTGTGTAGCGACTGCAAATCCGTTGTAAAATGTAAAAACTGCGATTGTGCGCTTGTTTACCATAAAGATAAAGAAAAACTAAATTGCCATTACTGTGGATACTTTGAACCGCTCGGGTTAAGTTGCAAAACGTGTGGCGGAACAATTAGAATGACGGGGGTCGGAACCCAACGAATAGAGGAACAACTTTCCTTGTTGTTCCCAACCGCAAGAACGGCGAGGCTTGACCTTGACACAGTTTCGACAAAAAACTCGGCTCAAACTGTTTTAAAGGATTTTGCCGCGGCAAAATATGATATAATAGTCGGAACACAAATGATTGCCAAAGGGTTAGATTTTAAAAATGTAACGCTAGTAGGGGTTTTAGGGGTAGACCAACTTCTTTTAAGCCCAAGTTTCTATGCAAACGAGCGGACCTTTTCGATGATTACCCAAGTAGTCGGACGTAGCGGACGAGGAACAAAGGAAGGTTTGGCTATCATACAAACGCTCGACCCGAAAAACCCAATTATACGCCTAGCCGGTTCGCAAGATTATGAAAGTTTTTATAACTCCGAGATAATCTCGCGAAAACTCAGACTATATCCCCCTTATTGTAAAATCTGCACAGTTGGGGTTACCGCTAACAAAGAAAGCGACAGCCTGTCGTACTCTCGGATGTTTTTGGAAATATTAAAAGCAGCAATCGAAAAAAGCGAACAGAATATTCCGATAAGGGTTCTAGGCCCCTTGCCTATGAGGGTTTCGGTTATACAAAACAAATTCCGTTACAAATTAACTATTAAAACAAACGGCGACAAACACATAAAAAGAATTCTTAACGATGTTTTAACAGAAGTTTATCAAGCAGTTAAAACAAATGATATAAATATATATATAGACTTCGGAAGATTTTCCGAAATGTAATATTAAAAACATTCTTTATTTTCCACACGAGAAAGGAATAATATAGCGCTTATGGCTCTTAGAACAATTTTGAAAAAACAAGAGGAAGTTCTTCACAAAAAATGCAAAGAAGTAACCGACTTTAATAGCCGTTTATTCGATCTTTTAGACGACCTTCGAGACACCGTCACCGAAGCCAACGGTTTGGGGCTTGCCGCTCCACAGGTTGGAATTATGCGACGTGTTGCGGTTATCGTAGACGACAAAGGAAATATAACCGAACTTATTAACCCGACGATAACAAAAAGCGAGGGCGAGGTTGAGCTTGCCGAGGGGTGCCTTTCTTGTCCTGGAGAAGTTGGGTTTGTCAAGCGCCCACAAAAGATAACGATATCTGCATTTGCAAGGGACGGGAAACCGTTTGAGCTGACGCTTGAAGACATGACAGCGAGAGCGGCTTGCCACGAGATCGACCATCTTGACGGGATTTTGTTTATCGATCGTTCGGACAACGTCATGACAGAACAGGAGTTTGACGAATATTGTGAACAAAACGAGGACGAGGAGTACGATTAATGCGAGTTTTGTTTATGGGAACCCCCGAAATATCGGTAGCTTCGCTTGAATCGCTATACAAACACCATGAAATAATCGCGGTGTTTTGCCAACCAGACAAACCAGTCGGACGTAAAATGGTTTTAACCGCACCACCTGTGAAGCAAAAAGCACAGCAGTTAGGCCTTATGGTCTATCAACCGAAAACCCTTCGAGATGACGAGACAAAAGAGTTGATACAAAAACTTAATCCCGATATCATTGCGGTTGTAGCATACGGAAAGATACTTCCAAAAGAGATACTCGACATACCAAAACACGGCTGTATAAACGCCCACGCTTCTATCCTTCCAAAATATCGCGGCGCCTCCCCTATCCAACAAGCTTTGTTAAACGGCGACGATGAAACGGGTGTTTCGATGATGCGTATGGACGAGGGCATGGACACGGGCGATGTGATGTTGATTGAAAAACTTAAAATCGAAACTAGTGACGATGCCCAAACACTTTTCGAAAAACTCTCATCGCTTGCGGCAGTTTCGTTTGTTAAAGCGTTTGACCTTATACAAAAGGGTGAAGCGAAGTTTGTTAAGCAGCAAGGCAACTCGACAAGCGCCCCCATTATTAAAAAAGACGATGGTGCTTTTAGTTTTACAGATGACGCACGCGAAATTGTTCAAAAAACAAAAGCTTTTGTCGGTTGGCCGTCGGCATATTTCAAAGCCTTCGACACCGTAATAAAAGTACATAAAGCTGCGTTTTTTGAGGCTTCCGGTAATCCCGGCGAGGTATTGTCCACAAAGCCCCTTATAATTGCGGCAAAAAACGGAGCAGTCGAATTTTTAGAACTTTCTCCGCAAAACAAAGGCAAGATGAGCGGAACAGCTTTTGCGGCGGGAAAAAGACTTAAAGTTAAAGACATAATTTAAAAGGTGAGGTTAAAAGCACAGGAGGAAATTCGAAAAATAAATACACATAAATATTTGAGGTTATTATGAGAATTATCTTTATCGTGGCTCTCGTTATCATCAACATAGTTTTAGCGGTGGTTCTTCTTATACTTTTTTATAATCGTTTTAATCTTCCCAAAGAGGACGAGGGCGATTTTGAAAAACAGATCACAACATTTGACTTTAGCCGTTCAATAGGAAATGCTATGGCAGAGGGTTCGAGTTCAAGCTCTTCGTATATGTTTTTTTCAAACAAACTTTATATAAGAACCCCGGACAAAACAAACAAAATAGAGCTTTCAAACAGCGAGTATTTAGAGCTCGAGGCGGAAATTTTGGCTCTTGTCGAAAAACACAACCTACATGAATGGAACGGATATGACGAATATCTCGAAGTTTTAGATGACTCAAACGGCTTTGATTTGCGCATTATATATGCAGACGGCAAAGAGATAGTTGCAAGCGGTTCACACATGTTCCCAGACAACTTTTCCGAAGTTTTCAAAGATATTGGGGATATCTTCGAAAACTATTAATAGCATTAAAATTTAAACACTATCAGTTTCAAAAGACAGGAGGAAACAAATCTGTGTATTTATTTGGAATAGACACGATATATCTGATTTTTGCGTTGCCGGCAATTCTTCTTTCGTTTTGGGCACAACATAAAGTTAAAAGCACTTTTGAAAAATACAACAAAGCAAGAACTTTTGGCGGATTGACCGGCGCACAGGTTGCGCGGCACATTCTAGACCAAAACGACCTTGAACATATATCTATTGAACATACCCCGGGCGAACTTTCGGATCATTTTGACCCAACAGAAGAGGTTATTCGCCTTTCGGACTCGACATATGGCAGCAGCTCTATCGGCGCGGTCGGCGTAGCGGCACATGAAGCGGGACACGCTGTGCAACACGCGACAGGATACACCCCAATAAAGCTACGCAACGCGTTGGTTCCGGCGACAACTTTCGGAAACGCTGTTTCGATTCCTCTTATTATGCTTGGGTTTTTCCTAGGATACGGACAACTTGTATACATAGGCATTTTCCTTTTCGCGTTTGTTGCCCTTTTCCAACTCGTAACGCTTCCGGTAGAGTTTAACGCAAGCAAAAGAGCGATAGAGATTTTGGAAACTGATAGTATTTTGTATGACGAAGAACTCGTCGGCGCAAAAAAAGTTCTTTCTGCGGCAGCGCTTACTTATGTAGCGGCACTTTTAACAACGCTTGCAACACTTTTCCGTTACATACTGCTTTCAGTAACCAGAAAATAACAAGGAGTTTAGATGAACAATCCACGTGAAGCTTGTGTTTTTGCCCTGCTTTCAATGCAAAAAGGCGGCTATTCAAACCTTGTGGTTAAACAGCTTTTATCAAATTCAAACCTTTCTAAACAAGACCAAGGTTTTTTTACAAAACTTTTTTACGGAACACTTGAAAGAAAGATAACTATTGATTTTGTGCTTGAAACGTTAACCGAAAAACGTTTTAAAAAACTTGACTCGGAAATTTTGGCTATTCTCGAAATCGGCTGTTACCAAATTTTTTATATGCAGCAAGTTCCGAATTTTGCGGCGGTTTCCGAAAGCGTTAAACTTTGTCGTAAATTTAAAAAAACTTCCGCGTCCTCTTTTGTTAACGCCATTCTCAGAAAAGTCGCCTCGTTCGATTTAAACTCATTGGATAAAACAGAGACAATTCAACAAAAAGTTGTTAAGTATTCGGTGAATGAACAGCTATTAAAAAGAATTGAACAGGACTACAAGCAGGACAGCGAGAAAATTTTAAACGGCTTCTTTGAGCAAAAAGATGTTTATATAAGGGTTAACACGTTGCGACACACCGCGAAGCAAGCGGCAGAGCTTTTAAAAAGCGAAGGCATCGAAACGAAAAGCACCGAGCTTCCCGATTGTTTAAAGGTAGTTAGCGGAAACGTAGTGGGCAGCAACGCGTTTGCTTCGGGAGACGTGAGAATACAAAGCCTTTCGGCGCAAGCGGCGGTAGCGGCGCTTGAACCAAAGCGTTTACAAACGATAATCGACATGTGCGCCGCGCCCGGCGGAAAGACGTTAACGGCGGCTATGTATATGCAAAACGAAGGAACTATTCTCGCGTGTGACCGTTCTAAAACGCGTCTTTCTCTTGTCGAACAAACGGCAAAAAAAGAAGGGATAACGATAGTTAAAACTAGCGTTTGTGACAGCGTTATATATAACCCCGAGTTTGAAAATCTTGCAGACGGCGTTATATGCGATGTTCCGTGTTCGGGATTTGGCGAACTTTCTTCTAAACCCGAACTAAGGCTTAAGCCTCCTGAACCGAACGACAGCGAACTTTTCACGATACAAAAGGCAATAGCTGAAAATGCGTTTCGATATGTCAAGGTAGGCGGACGGGTTGTATATTCCACCTGTACTATCGATCGACGAGAAAACGAAGATATTGTTAGTCACCTTATCGAAAAATTTCGGTCGTTTGCAATTGTAAATCCAGCCCAAAAATATTTCAAAAATTTCGTAACCGAGCAAAATTGCATAAAATTTTTGCCTCATAACGGGTTTTGCGAAGGATTTTTTGTAGCAACTTTTGAAAGATTGTGTTAAAATGATTAGTAGCGTTGATATTTTGTCGCTTGATATTAAGCAGGTTGAGCATTTTCTAAATGATTTGGGTCAACCTAAATTTAAAGCTAAACAGCTTTTTAAATGGTTACACCAAAAAAATGTTTTTGATTTTAACGAGATGACCGACCTTTCAAACGATTTGAGGACAAAATTAATCGAAAAGGCGTTTATTCAAGAAATAACGATTAAAAACAAATTGGTGTCAAAAGACGGAACGGTTAAGCTTTTGTTTGAGCTTTTTGACAAACATACCATCGAAACCGTTGTAATGAGCTATAACCACGGCGTTTCGGTATGTGTTTCGACACAGGTCGGATGTCGAATGGGGTGCCGGTTTTGCGCTTCGGCTAAATGCGGGTTTGTGCGAAACCTAACTGCGTCCGAGATCTTGCTTCAAATCTATCAGGTTCAAACAGCTCTTTCGGTCGACGTTTCAAGCATAGTCATGATGGGAATTGGCGAACCTCTTGATAATTTTGAAAATTCCGTTAAGTTTTATGATATAATAACAAGTGATTTAGGACAGAATATAAGTAACCGAAATGTTTCGCTTTCAACATGTGGGCTTGTAGACGAGATAAGACAGCTAGCACAGCTTGAAAAACAATTGACCCTTTCAGTTTCGCTTCATGCCTCGACAGATGAAAAACGTTCAAAGATAATGCCTATAAATAATAAACATAATATCGACCAACTTGTCTCAAGTTTACAGTATTACTTTGAAAAAACCAAAAGAAGAATTTCGTTTGAATATGCCGTTATAGAAGGCCAAAACGACACAGACCAGGATGCTAGAAATTTAAAGAAAATTGTTGCCCCTCTTGGCGGACATATTAACCTTATACCAATAAATAAAATAAAAGGCGAAAACTTTACCTCAACAAGACAAAATGCCGAGCGTTTTAAAAACAAGCTTTTGGATTTAAACCTAAACGCAACGATTAGAAGAACGCTAGGTTCAGACATAGAAGCCGCGTGTGGCCAACTTAGACGAGACAAATTAAGCGAATAAAAAAGTCTAAAGAGTCTAATAGAATTTAAAACTCTGGGGGAGAAAACGTTGAAACTAACCGGAAAAACCGACATTGGTTGTCGGTACAAGCAAAATCAAGACAGGTTTAAGGCGGGACGTCTTTCAGACGACACCTATTTCGCCATTCTTTGTGACGGAATGGGCGGAACGTCAAAGGGCGCGGAGGCAAGCGAAATTGCTGTCGACTATATCGAGCAACAGCTTAAAACAAAGCTTTGCGACATAACCGACCCAGAAGATGTTGAAGAGTTTCTTTTTACAACGCTTGAAGACGGAAACAAAAAAATTTTTGCTTTGGGGCAAAGCGAAAACATAACTATGGGAACAACCGCTATTCTACTTATCGTCCGAAATAACTTTGCACAGTTTGTGCATGCGGGCGACAGTCGAGTTTATCTTGTGGCAAAAAAGAAACTACGCCAACTAACAAAAGACCATTCGATGGTTCAAGATATGTTAGATAGCGGGAAAATAACGGAACAACAAGCCCAAAACCACCCCAACAAAAATATAATCACAAGCGCTCTTGGCGTTGATTTCAACCTTCGGGTCGACTACAACGAAATTAAATTGAAAAGCTCAGACGTCATAATGCTTTGTTCCGACGGTCTGTCCAACATGGTGACCGACTCCGAAATGGCGGATATAATAACAAAAAACGAGTTCTATTTAACGTCGGATCTTTTGATAGAAAAAGCCATTACCCACGGAGGACTTGATAACATAACAGCAATTCTCTTGTCTTTGGCATAAAAATCAAACTTGTAAATTAGCGTTAGTAATGTATTATTAGCCACATTTCAAACCACAAGCTTTATTGCAAATTCATTAAGTTAAACGGTGGTTTTGCTTGTAAATAAAAAGGAAAACACGGTAAGAAAAATTGGAGGAACTATGGATAATTTTATCGGCAAACGTTTAGACGGAAGATATGAAATTGTCGAAATGATAGGAATGGGGGGAATGGCCAACGTATACCGCGCCATCGACCGCCTTGAAAACAAAGAAGTTGCTGTCAAGATACTTCGCGAAGAGTTTCTTAACAATGAAGATTTTGTCAGACGGTTTAAAAACGAATCTAAGGCTATCGGCCTTTTGTCTCATCAAAACATAGTTAAAGTTTTTGACGTTAACTTTTCAGACAGAGTTCAATACATCGTTATGGAACTTATCAAAGGCATGACGCTTAAACAATATATAACCAAAAAAGGTCAGCTTTCGTGGAAAGACAGCGTTTTCTTCGCAGAACAAGTTTTGCGAGCGCTTCAACACGCCCACGACCGCGGAATTATCCACCGAGACATTAAACCACAAAACATAATGATTTTAAGCGATGGTTCTATCAAAGTCATGGACTTTGGTATTGCGCGTTTTTCGAGAAGTGAGATGCGCACTATAACGGACAAAGCGATAGGCTCGGTCCACTATATTAGCCCCGAACAAGCAAAGGGCGACGCGACCGACGCAAAAGCGGATATCTATAGTCTTGGCGTTATGATGTATGAGATGTTAACAGGAACGCTTCCGTTTGACAGCGACAGCCCCGTTTCGGTTGCGATTAAACAGATTTCGGACGACCCAACCGCGCCGCGTAAGGTTAACCCAAACATCCCCGAAGCGCTTGAAGAAGTAACGCTTAAATCGATGGCGAAAGATCCGGCGAAAAGATACCAATCGGCGGCTCAGATGCTTCGTGATATCGAAGATTTCAAAAAAAATCCCAGCATTCGTTTTCAATATAGCAATCTCGTAGGCAAGGACAACTCGGCAACAAAATATGTCGAAGTCCCTGAAAACTATCGCAACAGAGCCTCGTCTAGCGGCCCTGTCCGCAAAGGTAAAAAGAGCAAAAAAAGAAACCTTGGTTGGCTTTCGATAGCTATAATGCTTGGCATAACGTTTGCTTGTGTTTTGGGTTCGGGCATCATGATATTTATGATATTCAGCGTCGGCGACAACGCAATCTTTGCGCAATCTGTAGACGTTGAACTTCCGAATTTTGTCGGACAAAACTATCTCGATGTTGAAAATAACGACAGTTATAGTTTCGACTTTGTAATCGAAGAGAACTATAACAACGAGCACGAACTCGGAACTATATACGACCAAAGCCCTATCCCCCCAAAAACTATCAAGGATAACGGCAAGGTCACTTTGTACGTAAGTAAAGGAACCGAAGTTGTAACAATCCCCGAGGTTATCGGGCTTACTAATGGTGAGGCGACAAAGATGCTTCAAGACCGCGGACTCGCGGTTAAGATAACTATCCAACAAAACAACGAATACAACGACAACGAAGTTGTAAATGTTGAACCGGAACAAGGTTCCGAGGTAAATTCCGGCGACATTGTAACCCTTTATATCAACTCGAACATGTCGGTTCAAATGACCGAAGTTCCCCACGTTGTTGACCTTAACTTCACGCTAGCTAGCACGATGCTGCGGTCGAGCGGATTAACCGTCTCGTACACCGAAGAGCCCAACGAAAAAGAAAAAGGAATTGTAATTTCTCAAGACCTTTCTGCCGGAACCAAGGTGGAACAAGGAAGCATTATATCGCTTGTTGTAAGCTCGGGCGCAACCCCGAAAGACGCCAACATAAACATAGCGATGCCGTACAGCGTATATGGTTCGGCTCAATACCACGCAACAGCCGAGATAGGTGGTGCAGCGATTGCCGCCACCGACCGCGACGGAAGCACCTCCACAGGTTGGTCGTTTGTAACGTCCGGATTGTCCGAATCTACAATGGAAATCTTCGCAACGGTCAACGGGGCAAAATACAAAATCATGACGGTAACGGTTAACTATCAAGCAAACACATTTAGCACCGTTCAAGAAACAAACAACATTGTCTGGGCGTTCCCGGTTCCAACTCCAGAACCAACGCCGGTTCCAACACCCGTCCCAACCCCTGACCCAACACCGGCTCCCCTTCCCGACCCAACGCCGGCACCAACCGAAACCCCAACAACTTAAGGGATATACAAAACACAAATTTATGAACAACGGTTTAAACCAAAACTTAATATTAAAAGGAATAGGCGGCTTTTACTATGTAAAAACCGCCTATGGCATTTTAGAATGTAGGGCAAAAGGAATCTTTAGAAAAGAAAAACTAACCCCTACCCCGGGAGACTTTTGTTTAATTGAGCAAGATAAACAAAACGACATCAACGTCATATCACAAATACTAGACCGCAAAAATTTATTCAAACGTCCACCGATAGCAAACGTCGACAATCTTGTAATCGTCGTTTCAACTGTTGAACCTTTGCCCAATCGTCTCTTGATTGACAAACTAGTTGCGGTTGCGGAAAAAAAAGATATTAAACCAATTATAGTAGTTACAAAAACTGATCTTAAAAAGGACGACGACTTGATAAAAACATATCGTTCGTCGGGCTTTTTGGTTTTTGATGTAATGAGTGACACTAATTCGCTCGAAGCGATAAAACAGCAAATCAAGACCGGTGTAACGATGTTTGAGGGAAACAGCGGGGTTGGAAAATCTACGCTTATTAATGCGCTTTGTCCTACCCTTTCGCTCGAGACAGGGGAAACAAGCAAAAAACTCGGACGTGGAAAGCACACGACAAGGGCTGTCGAGCTTTTTGAATTTCTCGAAGGGTACCTTGCGGACACCCCGGGGTTCTCGGCTTTAGAGATCGAAAAACTAGAACCTATGAAAAAAAATGAACTTTGTGATTATTTTAGCGATTTTAAAGACTACCGCGACAACTGTCGTTTTGCCGGATGTTCCCACACAGTTGAAAAAGGCTGTGCCGTTTTAGAGGCTCTTAATCTCGGCAAAATTCAACCATCGCGTCACGAAAGCTATATGGCCCTTTATGAAAACTTAAAATCACTAAACGAGTGGGAATTGAAAAACTAGCCGCTTTTTAGCTGTTTTGTTATCCACATAACGCTATATTAAAATGTAAACAAACTATGAACTTATAAAAAACACTTGACTAACCCAGTTAGCTATGTTAATATGCTAACTGGGTTAGTCA
>CAYJFO010000025.1:0-20290 GCA_964369645.1 uncultured Oscillospiraceae bacterium
TCTCCTACCCTTAAAACTCTCCCTATGTGATTTAATCTTTCTTGTCAACTTCTCGATATATGAAACGGCGGAGCTTTCCTTTATCCTGTTGGATCTAAGCGCCTCAATCGCAACCTTTTCGAGATATTCGATAGCATTTGTGAAACTTTTGAACTCTTGTTGATTTTGCTTTTGTCTCGTTTCGGTTCGTTTTGTCGGAACATAATGTTGTATTTCTTCTTTTTGTTCGCGGACAAGCGCCGTTCCTTCATAGATACATTCCCCTGTCGCTATGTCATATCGCGAGCTATATAGTGGAGCGACAACGTTTGTTCCTGTTTCGCTTCTCAAATACTGCGCAAACTCGGCGCAAACCTCGTTTTGTCCATGTGTAACAAATATGTTTTTCGGTGTCGGTGAGAATGCTTTTATCCAATCTGTCAGTCCTTGCTTGTCGGCGTGGGCACTTATGCCTTCAAGCCTTAAAATTTCGGCTCGTATCTCGATTTTTTCTCCAAAAAGTTTAACCTCTTTTGCTCCATCAAGGATATATCGGCCCGTCGAACCCACCGCTTGGTATCCCACAAAAATCACAGCACACTCCCTCTTCCATAGGTTGTGTTTAAGGTGATGGCGGATACGTCCGGCATCACACATTCCTGCGGCAGAGATAATAACTTTCGGGCGTTCGTCAAAATTTATTGCTTTCGAATCGTCGCTTGTTACAGAAAGTTTAAGCCCATCGAAACCAATTGGATTTATTCCGGAATTAATAAGTTCCATCGCCTCGGCATCATAACATTCTTTATAATTTTCTTTAAAAATTTGTGTCGCTTCGTTTGCCAAAGGACTGTCAAGATACACCGAAAATCCGTCGTGACCTTTAACCATTCCGTTCGCTTTTATATGCCGTATAAAATACAAAATTTCCTGTGCCCTACCAACAGCAAACGACGGAATAATGACATTTCCGCCCCTGTCAAACGTCGTTTGTATTATCTTTGACAGCGCTACAGCGTAGTCGGGCGGAGCGTTATGGTATCGGTTTCCATAGGTAGACTCAACCATGACTATATCGGCTTGTTTTGTCGGTTTTGGGTCTTTAATTAACGGTTGGTTTATGTTTCCGACATCCCCCGAAAAAACAAGAGTTTTGGTTATGTCATTTTCCGTTACAATAACTTCAATCGACGCCGAGCCCAAAAGATGTCCAATGTCGCGAAACCTAACCGAAAAGTTCTCGTCAATTTTAACTATGCTTTCATACGGACAAACGGAAAAACACTCAATAGCCGCCAACGCATCGTCCATTGTATACAGTGGTTCTTTTGGCTCTCTTCCAGACCTTTCGGCTTTTCTTTTGTCATACGACGCTTCCATCTCTTGAATATGTGCCGAATCTTGGAGCATTATTGCGGAGAGATCCGCCGTAGCATCGGTCATGAATATTTTACCCGAAAAGCCCTCTTTCATAAGCAAAGGAATTCTTCCCGAATGGTCGATATGTGAATGTGTTAAAAACAAATAATCTAGTTGATTTGCCGGAACGGGCAGTTCGTGGACAAACTTGTCGTCTCCACCTTGGTGCATACCGCAATCTACAAAAGCATTTTTATCCCCAACTTTTATATGATAGCAACTTCCGGTAACCTCGCGCGCTGCGCCAAAAAAAGACAGTTCCATATTGTTCTCCTTTATTAGTTTTTTTGAATTCAAACCACTTCAAAAACACCATAGAAACGTCGCCAAAAACTGTCAAACAAAGATTTTGTGGACAGAGATTGTTAGACTTTTAGTGGTTTGAATTCATTATACCACTTTAATTGTAAACGCTTCAATATATTGTTGAAAATAATTTTATTTTGTGTTAATGTCTATATATCCTATTCTTTATATTTGAAAGGCTCTATATATGCAAAAATCGGTTGAGTCGCCCACAACAAAAAAGTTAAATATTTTAAATCTAATCGAAAAAAATCATCTTATTTTTTTTATACTACTCCTTTTGTTTAATATATATCTAACCTTTTTCAATCTCGGGTCTTTTGCTATCGAAACGTTTGACGAATCGGCGTATGGAATAAACGCATTCGAGGCAATTTCAAACCGCGAATATCTTGTTAATACCCTTTTCGGGGATACCGACCTTTACAATTTAAAGCCGGTTTTAAGTTTTTGGGGAATAGCTTTAAACTTTAAGATTTTTGGGGTTTCCGCTTTTTCTTTGCGCTTGGTTTCGGCTTTGTCGTTTGTTTTGCTGTCGGCCGCTCTATTTTTCATTACAAAAAAGCTTGTCGGACGATTAGAAGCATTGTTTGTTTTTGCTTTAACCTCCACAAACTTTTTTTTCTTTGAATACCATTTCGCTCGAAGCGGCGACGTCGACGCATTATTTTGCTTGTTCCAAATATTTTCTATCGGCAGTTTATTTTTTGCTAAAAAATCAATTATGCAAAGAAAAAACTACTTATTTTTATACCTCTATGGACTAGGGTTTGCCCTAGCATTTTTAACAAAGAGTTTTCACGCAATTCCGATTATTGTTACTGGTTTTTTGTTTTGGCTAGTTAACATAAAGAAAATCCCAATGAATTTAAAAACTTGGTCGATATTTTTGACGTGCGCCTTTTTGCCGATAGCGGTTTGGGCAACTGGCCGATACCTATCAGATGGAACTGTGTTTTTTGAAGCAATGCTCGGAACCGACATAGTTGCCAGAGCTTCCGCGGAACTCGGGACGCTTGAGCCGTTTTATTTTTACCTTGAGATTCTCTTTTTCTCATCTCCGCTTGCTGCTATTTTCTCGATAGTTTCGCTTGGGTCGATGATATTCAATGTGTATATTTCTATAAAACAAAAAAATGAAACTTTAATAGATTTTTACACCGTTTGTTTTTTATGGTTTGTCGTTCCGGTTGTTATGTATTCCGTATCTCCAACTAAATTTGTTTGGTATATACTTCCGTCTTTTATACCTTTGTTTTTTATGTTTGGCGTTTCAACGGCACAGCTTATCCGAAAATTCACGTTTAAACATCTCGCTTCGCTTGTGTCTATTTTTGTTTTGCTGTCACATTGTGCGTTGGGTGGCTACAACTCGATTGTCCACATAAACAATCCAACCGAAAACCTTGTTCAAACTTTCATGGTTGAACAGCTAAGCCAAAACCCCGAACTTAAAGGCAAAAACGCTTATATCGAAACTATTAACGACATCTGGGTGTTAAGCACTGGTTTTGTCGCCGAGGGCATATGTGGTTTCAACATAATGCCGGGAGGTATAAACGGTTTTATAGAGGACAGTGACAAGCAAAACGCTGTTTTAATTGTAAACAAAAAGCCATTAGGCGAAGCCGGTGGACTACTTAGTGATTATGATATAATTGCGCAGGGAAGCGACTATTACGCTTTAGTTGCAAATCAATAAACAAAAAATTTAGGAGACTTAAACCACATGAGACGTAAAGACCGCGAAGTTACCGACCAAAAACAAATATATGAAATTATAGACAGTTGTCAAATCTGTCGACTTGGATTTTGCGACGAGGGCGAAGCTTACATAGTTCCGCTCAACTTTGGATATATCAAAGACGAAAGCAAAACCACTTTTTATTTCCATAGCGCTTTTGAAGGCCGTAAGATTAACCTTATCAAAAAAAACAACCGTGTTTGTTTTGAAATAGACACGGCATATAAACTCATAGAAACTGAAAAAGCTTGTGGGTATAGCGCATATTTTCAAAGCATCATAGGATACGGCAAAGTATCTTTTGTAGAAGACATCTCAGAAAAAGAAGAGGGTCTTCAATCGATAATGTATCAAACCACAAAAAAACGCGATTTCACTTTTAACGAACAAGATATAACAAGGGTATGTATATTTAAACTTGAAGTTGAAAGTTTATCATGCAAAGCTAAAGACTAGCTTTTTTAGTGTCTTGATATATTAAGATTTTTAAAGGATTTAGTTTGAAACACGGTTTCAAACGTGAGTTTTGTGCTTTTCGGCCAATATGTCGACCGAAAATTTGCCACAAAAAACCAGTGTGGCAAAACCGCCAAAACATCAAGAGAGGAATGTATATTTTAATGGATCAAATTATTGTACAACTGCTTATCGTGTGTCCGCTTGTATTTTTGGCGGGGTTTGCGGATTCGATTGCCGGTGGAGGGGGAATCATCTCAATACCCGCCTATCTTTTTGCCGGTCTTCCCGTTCATTTTGCGTATGGCACAAATAAATTCGCAATGAGTCTTGGAACAATGATAAGTGCTTTTAAATACACAAAATCTGGCAACGTAAACCTTAGGACCGCTTTGATAGCGGCGTCAGGAGCTTTGGTTGGCTCAAACTTTGGGGCACGCCTTGCACTTATGTTGGACGAGAGATATCTACAGATAACCCTTATGGTGTTGTTGCCGTTGGTCGCTTTATTTTTGGTGTTTAACAAAGGGTTTGGCAAAGAAAAACTCGAACAAAACATTAGTATATCGATTGCAAAACAAAACATTATATCACTTGCTATTGGGATTATCGTGGGTGGATATGATGGTTTTTTCGGGCCGGGCGCCGGAACGTTCTATGTCCTTTTGTTCACCGGGCTATTAAATCACAGCCTTCTTATAAGTTCCGGCAACGCGAAGATAGTTAATCTCGCCTCCAACATAGGGGCGCTTGTCGCGTATATTCTTGGTGGAAAAGTTCTTTTCATCATTGGAATTCCGGCGGCAATTTGTGCAATTGCCGGAAACTATCTTGGTTCTTCTTTGGCCATCAAAAACGGCGCAAAATTTATTCGGCCGGTTATTTTCATTGTAATTATTCTGCTTTTCGGAAAGATAGTTTTAGACATACTTTAATAGATTTTCGGCACTTCTTTTTGTCTTAACATAAAGAAAAGACACACTCCAAAAGAGATAACCTCTGAAACAGGGTAAACCAACCACACTCCAAAAAGCCCAAGTGTTTCGCTTAAAAGAAAGATTAAAACGGTCAACAAAACGATACCTCTTAACGTGTTTATAATTGCCGCTTCTTTAAACTTTCCTATTGATTGAAAAAAAATTGAAACGATTATGTTAATCGCGACAAACGGCATAGATAAAAACACAAATTTATTCGCCATAATCGCCATCTCGATGAGCTGTGCATTGTCGCGATTAAAAAGCAAAACCATGTTTTGGTTAAACACTAAGCAAACAATCGATATCACAACAGAGGATATTAACCCACTCATCATTACAAGGTGATAGCTTTCATAAACTCTTTTTGTGTTTTTCGCACCAAAATTAAAACTTAAAACTGGTTGCATCCCCTGCCCCATTCCAACATAGATGTTATATAAAAGAGTTGTTATATAAATCATTATTGTAAACGCCGAAACTGCTATCTCACCGCCCAATCTCATTATTATTATATTAAACAAAACCGAGATAAATGCGTATGAAAAGTCGTTTATAAATGTCGGAAATCCAATTGCAAAAACTCGTTTAAATTCATGGTTTGAAAGACTGAACCTTTTGAAACTTATCTTGAAATCTCTGTCTTTTTTCACAAAATGCATCATGAGTATAAAAAGACCAACAACTTGAGAAATTCCGGTTGCCACCGCTGCGCCTTTTAAAGCCATGTCAAAACGAAATATAAATATATAGTTTAATATAATGTTAACGACCGCGCTTGCAATCATCGAAACCATCGATAATGTAGGGTTGCGGTCGTTTCGTACAAATATAGCAAGTCCCGTGAACAGCGTATATAGCGGCAAGAAATAGCTAATGTACATTCCATATTCAACCGTCATTTCAATGACTACGTTGTTTGCTCCAAACAACCGACTTATTTCATACGGAAACGCCAAAAATACAGCCGCAAAAAAGACGCCTGTTAAAAAGATCAGTATCATAGACGACATAAAAATAGCTTGGGCACTGCAAAACTTTTGTTCCCCTATTCTTATCGACGCAACGGTAGAACCACCCATTGCTATGCCAGTGGTTATCGCCATTATACAAAGCAAAATCGGAAGATAGATGCTAACGGCAGCAAGCGCCTCGGGGCCTACTCCGTTACTGACAAAAATTCCGTCCAAAATCGTGTGAACCGACTTTATAACTATTCCGAAAACCGAAGAAAACAGATAGTATGAAAAAAGTTTTTTTATCGGATCGTTGTTTAAATCAATTGTTTTTCTCATAATAAATAACCATTAAAAAATATATAATTCCTTAGAATATTTTAATTCAAACATCTTTGTTTCGCTTTTTTAAATAGGAACTTCCAAGCAAAACCGCACACAGTACCGGAAATAAAACTACAATCGCCATTCCACACTTAATTCCTATCTGTTCGGCGGAATATCCAAAACTTTCGCCAAACTTCAAAACAGCCGGGTTTTGCATTGCCATGTCGGCTACCGCCCCCATAATCTGTGGGCCTATCGAAGAACCAAGGTCTCCCCCAGCCGCCATTAACGCAAAGATTGCTACCCCGCTTTTGGGAAACTCTTGCTGAACCAACACCAAACTACCCGGCCAAAGCATCGCAACAAAATATCCAATAGTAGCACACGACACAATAGTTATAACAGGTATATCGACCAGGATAATAATTAAATAGCAAACGCTAGCTCCAATCGCGCCGATAAACATTGTTCGTTTTATATTTGTCCCTTTTTTTGCGTACAAGCTTCGCCCTACCCCAAGCATAAGCGCAAAAAACGCAACACCTATCATGTCACCCCATATCTTAGGTATCGCCAAAGCCTGTTCAAGATACGTTGAGCTCCATTGAGAAATAATGTTCTCACTAGCACCCCCAAAAAAGATAACGAACACGCAAAACCACATACTTTTATTTTTAAAAAGTTTAACAACTCCAACAGGTCTTTCGTGACCGTGCATTTTCGGAAGGCTTACACCGGCAAACAATATCATTCCTGCTAGCGGAATAAAAAGCAACATCAAAACCAGTACATACCAGTTTTCTGAACCCAATGTGTATATAACAAGCGTCGAAATTACTGTCACTGCAACAACGCCCCACGCGTAAACCGAATGTAGCTTACTCATCTCTCTGTCGGGATTTTCCGACGGAATCGCTGCGATTACCGGGCTTATCAAAACTTCCGCAAGTCCGCTTGCGCTTGAAAAGATTATCGTTCCAACAACAAGCCAAAAATACGCATTTTGTTCAAACACGACCGGCATTATAGCATAAACCGCAAATCCCAAAGCCGCAATAACTGGTATTGTTTTAACCGATTTTTCAATGTTAAATTTATGAGAATAAAACGAAAAAACAAGGTCGGTTAAAAGTTGGGTAGAAAAATTTATTACGGTTAAAAAACCTAACATAGTATATGAAATTCCATATATCTCTCTAAACGGAACAAAAAGCAACGCCGGTACTATTATAACGGCAGACATACATAAATTTGTTACATAGCAAGCAATCTTTATCCTAGCATAACTTTTATTTTTATTAAGCATATAGTCGTTCCTTTTAATTAAATAATATTAAACAGCTGTCGTAAATGTGGCAGTTTTGTTATCAATTTTAAGTATATCATGTTGAGCGCTTAATAGCCACATTATCTTATGAACAAGCGACAAATTAATATCTTTTCCGACAAATAACCCTTATTCTATTGACCTCATTAATAATATATGGTACTATTCGAGGATAGTGCATTTTAAACAGTTCTCGCACATATATAGAGGTATCAAAAGATGAGCAACGACGTCCACAACATAGGCGACCTAGAGGCATTGAAGCAAAAAATTTCTTTGGTTGAAAAAGAGCTGGATTTTTACAAATCGGCATTAAAAGCTTTGCCTAATCCAATATTCTTGAAAAATCAAGATGCCAAGTTTATTTTTTTCAACAAAAGCTACGAGGAATTTTTCGGTGTTGATTCTAAACAATTAATAGGAACGACGGTCGAGCAATCTACATACCTTGATAACAAAGATAAATTCAGATATCACATAGAGGATACAACACTTTTACAAAACAAATCCAAGATAAGCTATGAAATCCCGTTTATCAACTCGTTGGGTGAAACGGAACCATCGCTATACTGGAGCTGTGGTTTCGGCTCTGAACAGGATGATACAAGGGGGCTTATCGGCGAGATTGTCAGTATCGGTAGCCTTAAGGTTGTAGAAAACAACCTACTCAAAGAACTTGACGCTCCAGCCAACAAAAGCGTCGATGCACAAAAAAATTCAAAAATACGCAAACAATCAACCCAGTTTTTCAACACAATATTAAACTATTATGATGCAAATTCCGTCTTAATATTGGAGTTTGATTTTAAAAAAGGCAAAATACACAGCATTAATATAACCGACACTGAACGAAACAAAAGCAAACTTGATATATATTCCGGAATAACGTTAAATGATATCAAACCATTTATTAGCGGTCTTTCAAAAGGTATCGCAAAACATTTAACTGTTTCTGATTTTATATTAGATGAAAAAATCAAAAACGATTTGCAATATATTATCTCAGTTATATATGCCCCGTTATACTCGGACAACGATGAACTTATGGGGTTGGTTGTGGTTAAAGACCCAAAAGCCAACGTAGACAAACTTGATATTCTTCAATCTACAATACCATTTGTAATTGATGACCTTCAGAAAAGCAAGGTGTACGACAGGTTATCGCAGATTAGATATATAGATGAAACAACGTTAGTGTTTAACCGAACAAAATATCAATCTGTCATTAAAAACATACAAGATAATCCCCCTGCATCGATAGGAATTTTAACGGCAGACATTAACGGACTTAATACGATAAACGATTTTTACGGAGTCAGCAGTGGCGACAAGGTGCTTTTGAAAAGCGCAACCGTGTTGCAAGAGGTATTCGGGAACAACTGCTATCGCGTCGGCGACGATGAATTTATAGTGTTGGACTTTGATGTCAACGAAATAGATTTTAAAAATAAAATCAGCCAATTTAAACAAGAGATTGAAAAAAGCGAGTTTTGCAATCTCTCGTTTGGATATATATTTGCCGATGGCAATTATGACATCAATCAAAAAATTGCCTATGCCGGCGAACTTATGACTATCGAAAAACATTCCTACTATAAATCTGCGTCAAATAAGAATTCCAAGATTATAAAATATTCACACAGTTTAATTCAAACATTAATTTCAGAACTACAAAACGGCAGATTTTCTGTATACCTTCAACCTCAAATTGACCTTAACACCAACAAAATTGCGGGCGCTGAAGCTTTAATTAGAAAGTTTGATATCGACGGCAACCTTGAATTACCGTTATCGTTTTTGCCCTTATACGAAACAGAAAAGATTATTCGCCATGTAGATTTATTTGTTGTGGAAGCTGTATGTGAAAAGATTTCTCAATGGTTAAAACAAGGTCATTCGATTAAAGTTTCTGTAAACCTTTCTCGAATAACCCTTATGGAACGAAATATTATAGAAGAACTGTCCCATATATGCGACAGTTATAATGTTCCTCGCAACTTAATCGAACTTGAAGTAACCGAAACAGACAACACAATTGACAATTCACATCTTGAACTGGTGCTTCAAAAAGCCTACGACCATGGGTTTGGCTTAGCGCTTGATGATTTTGGCGCGGAATACTCTAATTTGAAAATGTTAACTTCGATGCATTTTTCTCAAATCAAGTTTGACAAAAGTTTAATTGATAACATATGCACCGATATAAAATCCGCAACAATAGTTGAATATGCTATAAAAATGTGCCAGAGTCTTGGCGTTCAACAACTTGTTGCCGAAGGGGTTGAAACGGAACAACAGCGAGAGTTCTTGCAAAGCAAGAACTGTAATCTCGGACAAGGATATCTGTTCTCAAGGCCTATCCCGATAGATGAGTTTGAAAAAAAATATCTTTAAACATAAAAACAAACGCTGTCAATGAGAGATTTCAGGAGTGGAAAAAAAGAGTTGTTTTAGATATCTCCCCCGCCTATGGCGGGGGAGATATCTAAAAAGTTAATCAACGCCTTTATCCACACCTTCTCAAACCTTGACAGCGTTTGTTTTTAGTTTTTTAGTTTTTAACTATCTCGGGTAAACTTGCGGCGGCAATCGATTGCCCAACTCGTTTCATCTTTTCATCGGGGGTTACAATCTCAATCCTAGACGCAAGATCTTTAAACTCAGCTTTCAAAACTTCGTTAGCCTTGTTAATCAAAATATCTCCGCCTTTTCCGGAAGTCACGCGTCCTAAAATCAAAACCTTGTTTATATCATAAAACTCGCTGTAATACGCAAGGGCATAACCGAGGTATATTCCGATATCTTCGTATATTGCCTTTGCCCTATCGTCGTCTTTCGCCATTAAATCTTGAACAAATTTAAGTTTTTCTGCCGGTGAAAGATCTTTGTCAAGCTCTATATTTGCCGCAGGAGCAAGCTTAATAACCGCATCTTGCGAAAAATAGCTGACTCCAACACCTTTGTCAAGCGACCATTCGTCGACTTCGGCATTTTCATTAAGATCTACTGGAACAAACGCAAGTTCGTTAAGCCAACCTGTTATGTTGCCGTTTTGGTCAACATACCCAACCGCCTCGCTCGTGCCCATTGCTATTCCAAGAACACTGTTTTGGTTCATGCTCATAGAACCGGCAAGCGCGGTAACGTCTCCGTCGTTCGCAACTTCTATAGGGACGTCCCCTATCTCTTTTGCCGCATCATAAAAGATGTTTTTCACATGTTTTTCAAAGTCACTGTCCGAAACAAGGCGAAACAAAGAGGCTGCTCTTGGTTGATTTTCTATAAAAATTCCAGCAGAACTAATTCCTATCGCGTCAACTCTAGGCATCTTTTGAGCCGCTCTTTTAAAACTATCGAGTATTCCTTCGTAGTGGTAGTTTGGGTCACTTTGAAGCTTCGGGTGCCATATAACCTCTTCGCTAAATATAGGCTCACCGTCGACTACCGCCGAAACCTTTCTGTCGCTTCCGCCCGCATCAAATCCAATTCTGCAACCATCGAGATTTCGCCCAACATTTTTGCTTTGCTCGTTCGATTGCGGAACGTTTTCAAGGTCGGTCAACACGACTTCAAACGGTTTTCCGTAAACTTTACCCATAAATACCGCATCAAAATCCTTTGAGCCGTTCGGTTTATAACTTTGTTTTAAATATTCTCCGATATAATCTGGCCCCGCAAAAACTATCTTGTACCCGCCTTTTATCCAGATAAGCGATTTAACAAGACGTTCTATATATTGTTTGTTAAGCTCATTTTTCCCAGCACTTTCGGGAAAAACTTCCGTTTCGGTCGTTGAGACAAACCCGCCTTCTCCAACAACAGCAACCTTAACTTTAACGCTTTTTCCGTATTGTTTAAGTGTGTTTTTATAATTGATGTTCTCGATAGAAATAGGTCTGAATTCAGGATCCAACTTAGGGGTGAACTTCAACTTTTGAACTGCATTTTCCATTTTTGCTCCACCTTAAAAAATATTTTCACTTTATATAATAACATACAAAAAAACGGTTGCCAACCATTTTAATTTAATTAATTATAAATAATTTGCTTTGCAAAAAATATTGTTTTAATAAAATTAATAAATTCATATTGCAAATCACAAAACAAGTTAATATGACAAATTTCCTCGAAATAACTTTGTTGATTTTTTTGTCGATATTAGTTTTATATATATTGAAAATTGCTTAAAAATTTGATATTATATATATGGATAAATGTATAATTATGTTCAAGTAATTATATATAAACATTTACGATTAACTATAGAGGATAAAATGAAAGAAATAAGTCTAACAGCGGTCGAGAAAAAACGCAGGGACATTCTCGACATAATAAAAAGCTCAACTTTAACACATGAACAAAAGGTAACGTCGCTTGCTCGTGCCGCCGAAAATTTTCTTACAGTTCTTGACGAACCCGAAGGCCTTGATGACCTTTTGCGCTCTGAATATGACAGACGTTGCATCTGCAACTTAAACGAGGGCGAAGCGCCCTATCGTCCACGATACATCTGCCCCGACTACCAAAAATTCCTCAAAAACGGAAGCAAGTTTCTTCAACTTGAACCACCAAAAGACCTTGACGAGGCTATCAACAGCCTTTTAATCATCTACCACAACGTCCCAAGCATAACAAACTATCCTGTGTATGTCGGTAATTTAGATGTTTTGCTAGAACCATTTATAAAAGACCTCGATGACCAGACTGTGTTGAAAAAGTTCAAACTATTCTACACCTCTATCGACAGAACAATTGTAGACTCGTTTTGCCACGCAAACATAGGTCCTTTTGCAACAAGAGCCGGAAAGCTTCTAATGCAAGTTGAGGCTGAACTTGAAAACGCCGTACCTAACCTTACTATGCGTGTTTCAAAAGACACGCCGGACGACTTTATAATAAGTGGAATCGAATGCGCTTTACATTCGGCAAAACCAAGTTTCGCAAACGACACGATGTACCGCGGTGACCTTGGCGACAGCTATTGTATCTCGAGTTGTTACAACGCGCTTTTGGAAGGCGGTGGTTCATACACCCTTTCTCGTCTTTTGTTAAACGGAATCGCAAAAAGAAGTAAAGATAAAAAGGATTTCTTTGAAAACATGTTGCCATACGTTCTTGAAACGATGGCTTTATACATGGACGAGCGCATTAAATTCCTTGTGGAACAAAGCGGATTTTTCGAATATAACTTTCTTGCAAAAGAAGGCCTTGTGTCTTTAGATAAATTTACTGCAATGTACGGAATGGTAGGCCTTGCGGAATGTGTTAACACCCTTCTTGAAAAAGAAGGTATAGAGGGTCGTTTTGGGCACAGCGAAGCTGCCGATAACCTTGGTATAGAAATCATGGACTATATCGAAAAGTTCAACGACAACCACAACGCACCATATTGTGAAGCAACTGGCGGGCGCTATCTTCTCCACGCCCAAGTAGGTATAGACACAGATCAAGACTCAAGCCCCGGCGTTCGTATACCAATTGGTGAAGAACCCGAAAGTATGATAGACCATCTTAACAACATAAATCGTTTCCATAAATATTTCCGTTCCGGAGTCGGTGATATCTTCCCGGTTGACATAACTGTAAATAAAAATCCAAAATACGTCCTTGACATACTAAGAGGTGCGTTTAACCTCGACATTCGTTTCCTTTCGTTCTATCGAAGCGACAGCGATGTAATACGAATCACGGGATATCTTGTAAAGCGTTCCGAGATGGAAAAACTAAACGATGGTTTAAGTGTGTTACAAAACACCACAAGCCTAGGCCTTGGAGCGGCGAAAAACTGCAAGGTAAACGAAAGAAAGATACGCTAGTTTGGCAAGCGCAGTTGTAAATAAAATTATACCGTTTAGCTCGGTTGACGGACCCGGAAACAGAACCGCAATTTTTTTGCAAGGATGCAACTATAATTGCGGTTATTGTCACAACCCAGAAACTATCAATATGTGTATAAACTGCGGAGAATGTCTCGAAAGTTGTAAATTTGGTGCGCTTACGTTAGAGCAAGAAAAAATTGTTTTTAACGAAAAGAATTGCACGTCGTGTGACGAATGTTTAAAGGTTTGCAAACACAACAGTTCTCCAAAAGTTTCGGTAATGTCGGCACACGAAGTCATCGACAAAGTTTCAAAAAACATACCGTTTATAAACGGCATAACCGTTTCTGGTGGCGAAGCAACGCTTCATAGGGATTTTTTAGTCGAGCTGTTTTTGCTTGCTAAACAAAAAAATCTTTCAACATTAATCGACAGTAATGGAAGTTATGACTTTGAAGGTGACCCCGAACTTATTTCAATATGCGACGGGGTCCTTCTTGATGTTAAAGCTTGGGACAACGAACAACATATTAAACTTGTCGGAAAACCAAACAATATAGTGAAAAACAACCTTGAATTTCTTGCAAAAAACGCAAAGCTTGAAGAGGTTAGAACAGTGGTAGTGCCAAATGCTTTTGATGTTTTTGAAACGATTGAAAATGTTTCAAAAATTATCTCTAGTCATATTCAAAAAAGAGACATCCGATATAAAATAATAAAATATCGTTCGTTTGGTGTCCGTGCGGAATTTTTATCTTTTTCCCCCCCTGATGACAAAGTTATTGAACAGCTTAAACAAAAGGCAACTTTGCTTGGAGTTAAGACTGTCACTATTGTATGATGAGATTTCACTTAGTTTAAAATATATTTAGATTCTTTTTTCTGTTTTTAAAATTTGTAAAATTAATAAATATATAGTTTTGCATATAAAAGGAGGGTTTATATTGTCTGAAAAAGGAAACTTTGACCTTAACACCGTCGTTGTAGACATGAAAAAAATCACAAAAAAATTTGGTGATTTTGTCGCTAATGACGAGGTTAATCTCAAGGTGCACAAAGGCGAAATACACGCAATACTAGGGGAAAACGGTGCGGGCAAAAGTACACTTATGAACCAGTTATACGGTTTATTCCCCCCAACTTCAGGTGAGATTTACATAAGCGGAAAAAAAATCAACATCGACAGTCCAAAAAAAGCTATCGAAGTTGGTATTGGAATGGTTCACCAACATTTTATGTTGGTACATCCGTTTACGGTAACTGAAAACATCGTACTTGGCATGGAGCCGATTAAAAACGGAATTGCCCTCGACATGCAAACAGCACGCAAAAAAGTTGTCGAAATCTCGGAAAAATTTGGCCTGTCTGTTGATCCCGACGCAAAGATAGAGGACATCTCGGTTGGACAACAACAACGCGTCGAGATATTAAAAGCTTTGTTTCGTGGAGCCGATATCTTGATATTGGACGAGCCTACCGCTTCGTTAACTCCGCAAGAGATAAGCGAACTAATAGATATAATGCACAACCTAACGGCGGATGGAAAGTCGATAATATTAATAACACACAAGTTAAAAGAGATAAAAGCCGCTTCTGATTTTTGCACGATAATTCGTCTTGGAAAATACATAGATACCGTTAAAGTTTCCGACGTAACCGAAAGCGACCTTGCAAGCATGATGGTTGGGCGCAACGTAACGTTTGAAGTTGCGAAACCCGAAATAGAAACCGGCGAGGTAGTTTTAGATGTTAAAGACCTTCGAGCCGACGACTATCGCGGAATTGAAATTTTAAAAGGTCTTAATCTTTCGGTTAAACGCGGAGAAATTTTAGGGCTTGCCGGCATAGACGGAAACGGTCAATCAGAGCTTGTAGAATGTATTACCGGCCTTAAAAAATCAAAATCGGGAACGATTAAGGTCAACGGCGTTGACATAACAAACAAAAGCCCGAACTTTGGTTTTGAAAACGGAGTTACAAGCATACCGGAAGACAGGCAAAAACATGGCCTTGTGCTTGATTTTACCGTTGCGGAAAACATGGTTTTACAAAACTACAACAAACCCGAATTTAGCAAAAACGGAATTTTGCAAAAAAGCAAGATAGTTGAATTTGCAAAACAAGCTATCGAAAAATTTGATATTCGCCCGGGCAACAGCTACAATCGACCGGCAAAAACTCTTTCGGGAGGAAACCAACAAAAAGTAATTGTTGCGCGTGAAGTTATAAATGACAAAGATCTTTTAATTGCGGTTAACCCCACAAGGGGTCTTGATGTCGGTGCGATTGAATATGTCCACAAATATATCGTCGAACAGCGCAACAAAGGCAAAGCTATCCTTCTCGTTTCGTTTGAACTTGATGAAATTATAAGCCTTTCCGACCGTATAGATGTTATATACAGCGGAAACATAAGCGGACAGATGACAAGTAAAGAGGCTGACGAAAACACTTTGGGATTACTTATGGCGGGAGGTAAGAAAAATGCATAAATTTAAAACTATCCTCGAAAATAAATTCACCATAACAATCCTTTCGATATTAGCTTCGTTTATAGTCGGCGGAATTGTCCTTTTTGCTATAGGTATCGACCCTATCGTTTCATACGTCAAACTAATTGAAAGCATCTTTGGAACGACTAAAAACATGGCGTATTCGGTAGTCTACGCTACGCCGCTTATCTTCACGGGACTGTCCGTTGCTTTTTCATTCAAAACCGGAGTTTTTAACATCGGCGCGGAAGGTCAGTTTGTAATGGGTTCGATGGCGGCATGTGTTGTCGGCATTTTAGTAGACGCCCCGTCTTTCATTCTTATTCCCCTTTGCTTTATTGCCGGAGCGGCAACGGGCGCTGTTTGGGGAATAGCTGTTGCATACTTAAAGGTTAAATTTTCGATAAACGAAGTTCTTTCGATGATAATGTTTAACTGGGTCGCTTTTTACCTTTCAAACTACATAGCAGACCTTGGACCTATCCACAACGAAAGCGGCGCTGAGGCGACAAAAAACGTTTCGGACAACGCAAGAATTCTTTTTCCCGAAACATGGCGCGACGCGTTAGCTCCGACATCAAACTGGGGTATATTCCTTGCTATAATAGCAGTTATAATTATCTATATAATCATAGAAAAAACAACATTGGGATACCAACTTAAGGCGGTAGGATTTAACCGCCACGCCGCCAAATACGGCGGCATTAACGTCAATCGTTCAATCTACATGGCTATGGGGATATCGGGTATGCTCGCGGGGATAGGCGGCGTTATCCAACTTCTAGGCCCCGGCTCACGTATTAGTGTTTTTGCCGCTCAAGAAAGCTTTGGGTTCCAAGGAATAAGTGTTGCTCTTATTGGCGCCTCCAATCCAATCGGCGTATTCTTTGCCGGCCTTTTCTATGGCGGAATTAAATATGGCGGAAGTAAACTAAACCTTGTTCAAACCCCCTCCGAAGTTGTTAACATTATAATGGGTATGATAGTATTTTTCATCGCCATTTCACATGTATTTAAGTTTAAAAAAAGCTCAAATAAAAAAGGAGGTAAAAAATAATGGATGGATTTTTAAATGTTGTCGGTATCTTAATTTACGCAACTCTCATTTATACCCCTCCTTTGTTGTTTGCGGCTATGGGTTCTTGTTTTTCTGAAAGCAGCGGAGTTGTTAACATTGGTATCGAGGGAATGATGGTAATAGGCGCATTTACCGGCGCAACGGTGGGACACTTTATCGAAGCTCCTTGGCTTGCGTTTTTCTGTGCTGGGCTTTCGGGTCTTTTGTTCGGATTTTTGCACGGATTTGCGACGGTTAAACTTGGCGCCGATCAAACGATTACCGGAACAGCTATTAACTTCCTTGCCCCCGGCTTTGCCATTATGATAGCAAAAACCCTGTTTAACTCGTCCGACTCTGTTCCATTAACACCGGAACAAAAAATACCACTCTTGTTCGCAGACAATTTTGGGCGTGAAACCGCATGGGACAGCTTTTTAACCAACATTTTTTCAACCTATACCACAACATATCTTGTGTTTATAATACTTGTAGTAGTTTGGTTTGTGTTCTACAAAACACGTTTTGGTCTTCGTCTTCGTGCTTGTGGCGAACACCCCGAAACATGTGACACGCTTGGAATCAACGTAATACGAATGAGAATAACTGCGGTTTGTTTATCGGGATTTCTCGCGGCTCTCGGCGGCGCATGCGTCACGATGGCAACAGCGAACCAGTTCCGTCCCGTTTCGATTGTCGGCCAAGGATTTATTGCAATAGCCGCCGTAATCTTCGGAAAATTCCGTCCCCATGGCGCTTTGGTCGCTTGTTTAATCTTCGGATTCTGTTCAGGACTTAAAGTTGTTGTCGGAAGCTTGGGACTTGATATCTCGTCACACCTTATATCTATGATACCGTACATCGTAACAATAGTAGTTTTAATTCTATTTGTCGGTAAGGCACACGTTCCTTCGGCAAGCGGCAAACCTTTCATAAAAGCGAAATAACATTTTAAACCGATATAATTAACACATAATTAACGGCGGTAATCGAGAAAATCTTGATTACCGCCGTTATTGTTTTGTGATATGTTTTGTTACAATTAACCCGACATTCTCCCTTTGGTTTACCCCATCAAAATAGATATAAAAAAATTGCAAACTATACTAATTTAAAAAAGAGGCAAACCGCAAGGTTCGCCCACTTTTTCATCTTATTCTTAACTAATTTTATCAGCCCGTGTATACGCTATACGGCACACGAACCTTCGTTACGTTTTCGTCTACGTTCAAGTCGTGTAAATTAGCTTTGAAATCCTTGCCATCATTTAAGTTTCTCGCAAAGATAGCAACCGATTCTGCCATAGCTACTGCATCTTGTTTTATCGTTCCAACCATCTTTCCTTGCGCTATAAGTTGTTGAGCGGCTTCAGTTGCGTCAACACCAAATACGGGGATTGTTACAGAATCTTGCTCACCAGTGTTATAGCCAACTTCATTAAGCGCAGTAATCGCGCCCCTTGCCATCTCATCGTTGTTAGATATAACAAGTTCAATCATGTTGCCGTTATCTTGCGTATATTGGGTTAAAAACGTATTCATATAGTTAGTTGCAGCTTGTGCAGACCAAGCTCCATTTTGATCGACATAATATTTTTCTGAACTTCCCTGGTCAAAAAACATAAGTGCGGGTTTTTCTGCCTCTTCAAGTTTTTCGTTCGCGTTTTGCACGCTAAATTTTGTGCGCAAATCTGCTTCTGGGTTCCCTTCTTGACCTTTAAACAAAACGTAAGATATTATCCCATCGCCATTAAGATCTGTAGCGTCATAATTTTCAAGCAGATAATCGCCTATAAGATCGCCTTGCATCTGTCCGGCTTCTTGTGTGTTCGTTCCAACAAATGCACACATTTCATAACTGTTAACAACGTCGGAAGATATTTCACGATTGAAAAACACAACAGGAATGCCGTTATCTTTAGCCAAGTTAACAATGTTTTGTGCTGCATCTACAGATGAGTTTTCAACAAGGTTTACAATAAGAAGGTTTGCGCCGTTTATAATCGCTGTTTCAATCTGTTCTGTTTGTGTTTTCTGGTTAGTAGTTCCGTCATAATTTGTAAACCCAATACCAGCAGTTTCAAATTTTTCATCAAGACTTTCTCTAACCGATGAAATATATAAGTCATCATAACTATAATAAAATACCCCTGCGTTGATCGACGTTTCTTGTATAATTTCTGTTTCGTCGGGAATTTCTGTCGCACAACCGACAACCAAACCCAACAATATTACAACTGATAAAACTACGAGTACTTTTTTCATTTCTAAAACTAACCTTTCTCTTTTTGATTTAGTGTGTTATGTCCGAAAAAACCAAACGCAAACTCTCAAACATGGTTTTCACATTAAAACACAATAATCACCACAAGTTTTAAACTCACATAACTTTTATAAAACATTTTTTGTTTTTTATTCAAACCGCTCTTTTATGGTAACCATTATAAGTCGACGTAATCACAAAAATCCACCTACTATAAATTTTATCATGAACTTATTAATAAATCAAATATGCAAACAGTGCTAAATATTACATTTAAGTTACACAAAATTAAATTTTTCTGTATTGGATATTTTTCACAAAAATTATTTTGTGAAAATCAAATGATTAATTACATAACTTGCAAGAATATACCCTGCAACCGGAGGAACAAACGAAACAGAACCTATTGTTGTCGTGTTTTCTTTTTTATCTAAAACTTTAGCGGTTGAATACACAACCGGTGTATCAAAAATATTTCGTTTTTTAAGCTCCAATCGCATAACTCGGGCAAGTTTACACCCACAACCCGACGTTTGTGCAATCGTTCCGATTTTAAAATCTAACGGCGATAACCTATTACCAGTTCCCATCGAACTTATAATTGGAATGTTTTTCTTTTTTGCTTGTTCAATAAGCAACAGCTTTGACGACACCATGTCTATAGCATCTATTATAAAATCGGGTTTTAATTCAAACAACTCGTCAATTGTTTGTGCATCAATTTTTATATTAAGGTCAGTCACATTAATTTCAGGATTTATCGATAAAAGCCTCGTTTTTACCACCGTCGATTTAACCTTACCAACATCGTTAACCGTCGTCATTATCTGACGATTAAGGTTTGTTATATCGATGGTGTCGTAATCAACCGCCACAACATGTCCGACGCCGGCTCTTGCAACCGCCTCTGCCGCCGCTCCGCCTACACCGCCAAGCCCAACAATAGCAACCACTGAATTTTCAAGTAGTTTAATTGCATCATTACCAATTAGAATTTTCTCTCGCGAAAGCCAAGTACTATCCATCAATTATAGTTGTCCTTTAAATATTTTATGTATATAAAAATAAACACCCTCCATTTTGCACACAACACAAAACTGAGGGCGAAACCATTAAAAACAAATATCCCCGCCTTGCCGTCTGCAACCGGTTTAGAACCCGTCCTTCAA
>CAYJFO010000026.1:0-19121 GCA_964369645.1 uncultured Oscillospiraceae bacterium
CCAAGATCAACACGAAAAAGCCGGACTTGTTGTCGGAAGTATCGTCGATCTTTCGACAAGGCTTGGGATGTATACTGTTGCAGAGGGAATCGAAACACAAAGTCAAATTGATTTTTTGAAAAAGATTAATTGTAGCGCAGTTCAAGGGTATTTCTACTCTAAACCTCTACCGATTGACGAGTTTGATAGATTTTGTGAAAAGTTGAAAAATAAAGAAGTATGATAGAAAAAGTAATAGCTAATTAAATTTAATTAATAAAAAAAGGACTCTCTGAAAAGAAAGCCCTTTTTATATTGATTTTAATCTTGAACCCCAATGACATCTAACCAAACATAACCGTCTCCCTCAGTTACAGAAGGCGACCCTGATACCTTTGCTTGCCAAAATTCAATATCTCCTGTCGAGGTGTTTATCGAAAACTTGAAGTCATCCTCCAAAGCTGCGCTCGACAAAGCCGAACCAAGGTCATAGAATTTTCTGTTAGGATTCCAAGCTCCGGCGCTATCACCGGCAACAGTAGACATAATTCCGCCAATCTCTTCAAGCAAGTTAAGCTCGAACTGTTGGTCGCCAGCAGTTCCCAAATCATAGTCAGTGTCGACATAAACATTTCCCGAAATGTCTTCAGCGTCAAAATCATCAGTTTCCCAAACTACATATATAAGCGTGTTGGGGGGAACTTGCGTGTGTGGGTCGGCGCACGCCACCGTTGCTGCTTTTATAAGATGGGTTGCTATTTGAAGGTCGTTGGATTGTCGCGCTCGTTCGACATACCTAATATATTGCGGAGCTAACACCGCCGCAAGAACAGCGATTATGGCAACAACAATAATTAATTCAACTAAAGTAAAACCATTATTTAGTTTTAATTTTTTTCTGACTAGTTTCAATTTAATCCCTCACTTTTTGAGTTGTTTTACCCAATAATACTTAAAGATTGCACTTGAAATTGTTGAACCGCATGATTGAGTTCACGAACTATACATAATATGTTCATACTATAACATATTTTTTAAAAAATTACTATAAAAAATATACCATAGTAAATTATTGACATTTACATAGTTGGATTATATTGATAACAAAGTATGAAAGGGGACCTTTTGAACATTAAACAAAGAACAAAAGCTATTGTGGAGGCGCTGGAAAAGGAATATCCTGTTCCCGAATGCACTTTGAAATATCAAAACGCATGGCAACTGGTTGTTGCGGTTAGACTTGCGGCGCAGTGTACAGACAAGAGGGTAAACATAGTAACGGAACAGCTCTTTAAACAGTATACCTCTCCCGAAATGCTTGCAACTGCTGATATTTTTGAACTGGAACAAGCGGTTAAAACGTGTGGACTTTATAAAACCAAAGCACGAGATATATCGCTTGCAATGAACATTTTGGTTAATGAATATGGTGGACAGGTTCCAAACACTATGGAACAGCTTTTGAAGATACCGGGGATTGGAAGAAAATCTGCAAACTTAATCTTGGGCGATGTGTTTAAACTTCCCGCAATCGTTGTCGACACACATTGTATGAGAATTACTAATCGCCTTGGGATTGTTGATTCGAAAAAACCTGAAGTTATAGAAAAAGAGCTTAGAAAGATAGTCGACCCTGAAAAAGGGAACGATCTTTGTCACAGGCTTGTTATGCATGGAAGGGTTGTTTGTACCGCGCGTTCGGCTTTTTGTGATATATGCTGTCTTAACGAGCTTTGTAAACATAGAATTTAAAAAAGAAAAGGTTGCTATTTTAAAGGGATTGACAAAAATAAAAATTATTGTTATTATTAACTAAAGACACAGGGGTGCCATTAGGCTGAGATTGAACAACAGTTCATGTCCCTTGAACCTGATCCGGATAATGCCGGCGTAGGAAGTGTATCATAGAATTGTTGATATATTACATCGCCCGGTTTCGGACGGTGTAATTTTTTTATTTTAAGGAGCAGTTATGTCAACAAACGAAAAGACAAGCAAAACAAAAATCATTGTGGAAAGTGCCATGCTTATTGCGGTTGCGGCGGTGCTTTCAATCTTTCCAAAGTTTACCTTTTTGCCTAACGGCGGATCAATAACTATTTGCAGTATGCTTCCAATTGTTCTAATCTCGTACAGAAGGGGCCTTAAATGGGGGTTTCTAGCAGCATTTGTTTTCGCACTTATTCAAACGATGACCAATTTTATTGGTGTTGCGATAATTGATATTATATCTGCGTTTTGGGTTATTATGCTTGATTATTTTATAGCATACACTGTTCTTGGCATTGGCGGCATATTTAAAGGAAAGTTAAAAAATCCCGCAAAAGAGCTTGCATTTGGTAGTCTTTTGGCTATTGGACTTCGCTTTGTTTCACATTTTATCTCGGGCGTTGTTCTATATGGGGCTTGGGCGGAATGGTTTTTTGGAGAAATGGGTTCTTTCGGTCAAACAATTATCGAAAGCGTAAGCGGACTTCCGCTCTTTATGGTATACAGCTTTATTTACAACGGTTCCTACCTTATTCCCGAGATGATTATAACATTTATTGTTTCACTAATGCTTGGAAAAATTGCGGTTTTTGGCCTTGAAAACAACAAAGAAATTAAAGCTTAAAAGATTTACAAAAAAATAGATTTATGAAAAAGCATTTCGTGTTTTAACATGCGAGATGCTTTTTTATTAGGGGCTTTTAAGGTTACTAGAAATGTGTTAAACTGGGCGGTTTATTTATTGCGTGGCAACTATAAATATCTATTTACAACGATACTTTTTTGTGTTAAACTGATAAAGTAGATAGGAATATCGGACCAGAGAAAGGAAAGGGTCATACTATGAACAGTAAATTGCGTACCGAACAGATGGAACAACTTATAAAAGCTATAGCTTCTATTGATAACCCCGAAGATTGCAGCGATTTTTTTGAAGATCTTTGCACAGTGACTGAACTTAAAGCATTTGCACAACGTTTCCAAGTTGCCAAGATGCTTTTGGCGAACAGAGTGTACAGCGATATTGTCAAAGAAACAGGGGCTTCAACCGCAACGATAAGTAGGGTTAATCGCTCGCTTTCTTTTGGAACTGACGGATATAAGAAAATTTTAGAGAGAGAAAACTAACAAAGTTAACATAGTTAACATAAGTTATTTAGATTAACCTTGTTAACATGGAGGTATATTTGGGTAAGTTAATTAGAATGATTTCGGAAAACGGCGGTGTGGTTGTTTATGCCGTCGATTCAACCGACATAGTGTCTTTTATGGAAAATCGACACAAAACTTCTGCGACCGCTTCGGCGGCACTTGGGAGGCTTTTAACCGCTACTTCGCTCATGGGATCTATGCAAAAGAGTGACAAAGAAAGCATGACGGTTAGAATTAAAGCCGATGGTTCGGCGGGTTCTTTGGTTGCTGTTAGCGACTATTTGGGGAATGTAAGAGGATATATTGAAAACCCGATGGCGGATGCGCCAATCAACTCGAAAACAAAAAAACTTGATGTTGCCGGAATTGTTGGAACAACCGGATCGCTCTACATAATTAAAGATTTAGGGCTTAAAGAGCCGTATGTTGGAATGGTTCCGATTGTGAGCGGAGAGATAGCAGAGGATATAACAAGCTATTACGCAAACAGTCAACAGGTGCCAACGGTATGCGCGCTTGGTGTTCTTGTCAACGCAGACCTTAGCATTAAAAAAGCGGGAGGTTTTATTCTTCAATTGCTTCCCGGAGCAACAGAACAAGAAATTGAATTAATTGAAAAAAATATTGCAAAAGTTGGAAGTGTAACAGAACTTCTTGATGGCGGAACAGATATTGAAGAGATAGCGAGGCTTACGCTTGATGGATTTAGCCCACAGCTTCTGAATTCGTATGACGTTGAATATAAATGTCTTTGCAGCCGAGAAAAGACCCTTGGAATGCTTAAAACACTTGGCGAAGAGGAGCTTTTCGAGATGGCAAACGACGAAAAACAAACCGAGGTTGTTTGTAATTTTTGTATGGAAAAATATCTTTTTTCAAAACAAGAGATGTTAGACCTTGTTGAGGGAATTCAAAAATAACTAGACCTGTAAGTGGTTGCAAATAATTAAAATAATAAATAGGGAACAGTGGTTGACTTATTAGACAAGTCAGGACTGTTCCCTATATTTATTTTAATCTTATGTAATTTCGCCATGTGGCGTTGTGCTAGATGTTAAGGTCGCGCTTTTTAAAAAGCAAATTTCCAACTATGGCGAACATAACTAAAAGAAAAAGATATATCGCCAATGAAAGTAAAGTTTGATTATCAAAAGCAACGGCGTTTTCGGGACCGAAAAGTTCAAGGGGACTAAGATACTTCAAAAGCTCTCCGTTTTCGCCCAAAAGTTTTGAAAGGAAACCAAACATATATGTTCCAAAAACAACCCCACTTGAAACAGCTCCGACAGATATTTTGGTTGTGACTCCGGCAAAACCAAAAGCGAATGTTCCGAAAAAGAAAGGAGAAAAACTCGAAATATCCGAAATTAGAAAAAATTCATACAATACAAACGTTTCCCCGCCTACAAGATATCCAAAAACTAACGCGCAAACCACTCCGCTAAACAATACAAATAAAATTGATATTAAAAGAACGATGTATTTAGAAAAATATATCTCGCCCCTTGTGATACTAAGCGAGTTTAAAAGTTCGATAGTTTTGTTTTTTTCATCTTTTTGTATCAAGCCTGCGCCAAGTGTTGCAGCAAAGACAGATATAGCTATCAAGACTAGATTAAAAATCATGCCGAAATATGTTATGTAGTTGTCTACATTTGAGAAATCTTCCATACTGAAAAACTGCATAAGTTCTTTTGGCATCGTTGCAAATACGTCGGTTGCCATGTCTTTTATACTGGGAAACAACGACATATACAAAGTCATAAAAGCAAATATAACGACAGACCAAACTATAATGAATTTTTTGTTGATGCCAAGATAAAATCTAATAGTTCTAATCATGTTGGCGGTTTTTGTATTGCTCATTGTTGTTCCTCCTTATAGTATTTAATAAAATCTTCCGTTATGGTTTTTGTTTTAATCTCGATATCGGAAAGTTTCAGTTTATGAAGTTCTCCCAAAAGGTCGTTAACGTCTCCGTCGAAATCATAAGATTTGCTTTCACCGTCTGTGCTGATATATGAAACTTGCTTTGTTTTGGACTTTTTGACGGTTTTCATGTCGACAACATCTATAATTTTCCCGTCTTTGATGATTGCTACTCTGTCACAATAGTTTTCGATTTCCGACAGGTTGTGGCTTGAAAGAAAAACCGTAGTGCCTTGTTTCTTTTTCTTTAATATTATGTCAAAAAATTTCTTTTGCATAAGAGGGTCGAGGCCACTTGTCGGCTCGTCTAGAATTAGAACTTCGCAAGGCTTTAAAAATGCACAGATTATCGAAACCTTTTTTTTATTTCCGAGGCTCATCTCGGAAATTTTTTTATGTAAATCAAGTTCAAAATAATCCGAAAGATGTTTGATTTTAAACGCGCTAACCCCTGAAAAACCAGCTACAAACTTTAAAAGCTCGATCGAGGTAACGCCGTCATAAACACCAAATTCAGACGGCATGTATGAAACTATCTGTTTCAATTGCTTTGTTTCACTGACACAGTCAAGTCCGCTTATGTTAAGCGTTCCGGACGTTGGGAAAATCATGTTTAACATTGCTCGAATAGTCGTGCTTTTGCCCGCTCCGTTCTTGCCGACAAATCCAAAGATTTCTCCTTTTTGAACCTCAAAAGAAATATCGTTTACCGCAAGAAAATCACCATATTTCTTTGAAAAATTATTAACCGATATCATAAAATAACCCCTTACTTTGTTTTGTATAAGATGTAGGATAAATATAATCTTTGAGCACATTCATAATAGATGAAGCTTTAACATTTAGAAATACTACGACTTTTGCACCAATAGGTGCAAAATGGCAAGCAAAGCGAGTCAAGGAATATTTCAGTAAGCTCCGTCGCAAGGTAGAGTTTATTTAACTATACTTCAACTGAACTTGATAGTCAATATAATACTATAAACTTTTAATATGTTTGTTTACTAGTAGTTTTGTTCTAAAAACGAACTCGTGATAATACAATTTAACAAACGGAAAAAACGAGGAATTAAAATGGGGACAAGCGGACTTTATGAGGTTTCTTTATATCTTCCCGACAGAATAAGAGCGGCTTTAAACAACGTGTCAAACGATATTGTAAATTCGGTCACAGAGATTAGGCTGCGCGCCGGAAAACCGTTAATCCTTGAAACGGTCAAAAAAAAGTATTTTCTATGTTTAATGGGCGAGTCGTATATAGACAGCAAACAAAACATAGTTGTTACAAGGGAGGAGGTTGAACAAGCGTTTATTAAACTTTGTGAAAATTCGGTTTATAGCTATAAAACAGAAATTTCAAACGGTTTTATAACTATAAAATACGGACATCGTGTGGGAGTTGTTGGAACGATTTATGCACAAAACAGCCCACAGATGTTTTGTAGTTTGAACATAAGAATAGCGAGGGAACATGTTGGTTCAGGGCAACCAATAGCAAATACTCTTGTCAATAAAGATAGGTTCTCGATTTTAATTGTCGGGCAGCCATTAACGGGTAAAACAACCGTTTTACGTGACGTTGTTAGAATATTGGCTTCAAACCCAACAAGCAAAAAGATAGCGTTAATCGACGAGCGATATGAAATTGCGGCGTGTCATAATGGAGTTGAAACCAAAAATCTCGGCATTCACACCGATGTTTTAAATGGCTACAGTCGAACAAAAGGCTTTGAAATAGCGACAAGAACGTTGTCGCCCGATATTATTGCGTGTGACGAGATAGGTTCTCGTGAAGATGTTGACGCAGTTATTTTGGCAAAACACTCAGGTATTGACGTAATTGCTACAGTTCACGCAAAAGACAAAAACGATATTATTATTAATCCAAGTATCAGAGAATTGATATATAATCAATGCTTCGATTATATCTGTTTTCTTGAAAAAGGGGAACGACCTGGTTGTATAAAAGAAATAGTGGGGGTGGACAAGATAGATGAAAATAACGGGAGTTTTTGTAATAGCGACAGCTTGTTTTTTTCTGGGCATGATGATATATAACTCGAAAAAACAAGAGATTTTCGCAATAGAAACATTAATCTTTTTTCTTCAAGATATATCTTCCGAAATTTCGTTCCTATACACCCCGCTTATAACTATTATAACTAAGCTTTCAAACGAAACGAGATATTCAAAACTAGATTTTTTAACGCTTGATGAAACTGATAAACTTTTAAACAATTCACTTTTTGACCAATTTGAAAAAAGCGAGTTTATAAAATTTCTCGAAACTCCGGAAAAAGCTGTTGTTTTTGAATTGCTTGAAACGCTTGGTAACGACGTTTGTGAGATAGAGATAAACAAACTTGAATATGCGATATTAAAACTTAAAAAGGCTTTAGACTTAAAAAAAGAATTTTTGAAAAATAAAAATGGATACTATCAAACAGTTTGTGTGTTAATCGGGGTTGTTATCTGTTTGATTTTGATATAAAAGGAAGTAGATACTGGTCCTTCTCTAAAAGACCCTCAAAAAATCTATGTTAAAACCATATATAAAAGTTATTAGCTCGATTTTTGTATTTTTTTTAGCTGAGGTTAGTATAACAAACGAAAGGATAGTTAAACGATGGACTTTACAGTTATATTCAAGATAGCCGCTATGGGGATTGTTATCGGGGTACTTAATCAAGTTCTCGCAAAGGCAGGCAAAGAAGAACAGGCTTTTTTGGTGACGCTTTCGGGGGTTGTGTTTGTTTTACTTTTATTAATTCCCGAGATAAACCGACTGTTTGAAACTATTGTACAACTTTTCGGGTTTTAATTTATGGATAGAACTTTTTTGGTTATCGTTTCGTTTGCAGTAGTTTCAACGATACTTATTGCTATTGTAAAACAAGCTAACATTGAATTTGGATTCCTTGTTGTGATTGCAAGCGGAATATTGATTTTGTTTTTGATAATAGAACTGCTAGTGCCTGTTGTGGATTTTGTTGAGACTCTAAGTAATACTATAAATTTTTCTAACTTCGATATAGTCTTAAAAGTAATTTCAATTGCGTTTATCGCCGATATTGCGGAAGGAATATGTGCCGACTGTGGACAAACAGCAAACGCAAAAAAAGTTAGCATTGCGGCGAGGCTTACAATAATTGTTGTTGCAATTCCGTTGTTCGATTCTATTATTGTTTTTGTAAAAGGATTGGTGGAATAGTGGGGAATGTTGTTAGAGTGTTTGTGTGCTTGGTAATTATTTTATTTGGAATAGGGTTGTTTTTGCCTAAAACAACCGCTGCGTCAAAAGAAATTGAACAACAAATTTTTAACACGGCAAACGACGAGATTTTAGACCTAATGCCAAATTCATATTCATCACTTGTTTCAAATCAAGACGAAAACAAGGCAGAGCAAAATATTGTTTTAAACCTTAAACAAGTGTTGTTTACCACATTAAACGATGTAACTCAAAATTTATCGTCGCCAATACGTCTTGTTTCGTCGATAGTTGGAATACTTGTGTTAAGCATAGCGATAAGCTCATTTGAAGGAAAAACTGTTTCAAGCAACATTGTTGGGTTTGTTTATTCGCTCAGTGTCGCAACGATAGTTATAGCGAATATAAACGGTTTTTTCGATGTTGTAAAATCCACTATCGAAGCGTCGGACAGGTTTTGTACAGAATTTTTGGCAGTATATTCCGGAGTTTTAGTTTCTGCCGGAGCTGTTTCTACCACGGCGGTTTTTGGCGGAATATTGATAACATGTTCAAAGGTGTTTTCGTCGGTAACGGTAGGGATTTTGTCACCAATAAACGGCGTTTTACTTGGGATTTCTGTTTCCAAAGGAAGCGACGAAATTGGCATAACCAAGTTGGTAGATACCGCTAAAAATTTTATTATATTTGCAATTACAATCTGTACTGCTGTAGTTATTGCGGTTGCAAAGCTACAAGTTTCGATCTCTTCGGCGGTGGACACTGCAAGCATAAAAGCTGGGAAATATATCGTAGGAACGGCGATACCAATTGTAGGGACCTCTGTTTCGGGGGCTATGGGAACGGTGTCAAGCGGATTTGTTACCGCAAAAAATGGAGTTGGGATAACAGGTATAACAATCATTACATCAATTTTTCTTCCGGTAATTATTCAAGGAGTTGTGCTTGTGATTGCGTTAAAGATCTGTGAAGGGTTTGCATATGCAATATCAAATAGACCTGTTGAAACGACACTCGGATGTTTAAGGAGTTGCATAGAGATAAACATAGCGCTTGTGGTTGCATATTTTTTGATAGTTGTTTTTTCGATTTCATCGGTTGTTTCTTTTTACAGTTAAACTGTTTTGTTGAAAAGGTGGGTAAAAGTTTGGACATTAAGACATACGGAATTTCGCTAGTGACGGCTTCGATAATGCTTACGGTGGTATTGTTAATAAGTAAAAACAGTAGTAGTTACTTCGTTGTAAAATCCATTGTAAGTGTTGCGTTTTTATCTTTTGTTTTGTTTCCGGTTATAGGCGAGTTAAGCGAATTTTCGCACGACTATGAGGATTACTTTAAACTTGAATATCAAGAAATTAACGAAGATATTAAACAACTAACAGAACAAAACGCGATTAACTCTACTTATAACATTATCGCTAGTCAACTGGAATTAAACGAAATTGATTTTTTTGAAATTGAAGTCGATGTTTACACAAACGACCAAAATCTTATAGAACTTAAAGACATTACGGTTTATATACAAAACGAAGCTGAAATTTTAAAAGCAAAGGGCGTTCTAGATGGAATATTTTTAATCGAGACGAATATATATTTTAGAAATACTATGGTTAATTGATTGTTAACGAACAAAAAAGAGGAATATTATATGACAGAAAAATACAAAGAAACGATTAACGAATATCTTGAAAAAGCGAAAAAATATAAGTACATTTTGATTGTAATTGCGGTTGGAATTTTGCTTTTAAGCATAAATATAACTCCTAGCCCAACAGAAAACGAAGCAACAACCTCTTTAGATGAACAACAACAAAACAACCAAACGGTTGAAAATCTTGAACTAAAATTAACTGAACTATTAAGCTCTATCGACGGGGTTGGTGAGATCAAAGTTATGATAACACTTGAGTCTTCGAAAGAATATATCTACGCGAGCGAACAAAAGACAACACATGACCAATCAGACGAAACTTCGTATAAACAGGACAGCGAAACAAACATAATAATCGTTGATAATCAAGAGGGGAAATCCGCAATACCTATAAAAGTTAATGAGCCTAGCGTTAAAGGGGTTGCGATAGTTTGTGAGGGTGCAGGCGATATCATGGTTAAATCTTCGGTAATTGAAGCAACAAAATCCGTGCTTGGAATAGGTTCAAATAGAATTAGTGTGAATTTAATGAATTAAATGATTGACACAAGAATAGAATTATTAAAAACTGAAAGGATTTACTTTTATGAAAAAAAAGATAGGCGTAAGTAGAGTTATAACACTCTCTACTCTTTTTGTTGCCCTTGCTTTGGCTATGTATTTAAACTGGAGGTTTACCGATAGCCAGTTTAGAGGGTTAATAGCCACAGAAGTTTCAAACACCGTTGAGACCGAAACGGTTGACGAAACGTACGAAATACAAGACGATGGGCAGTATGAAGAAATAGCAAAAAACTATGGTGATGCCGAGTTTGTCTCTAAAATTTCAACCGATCTTAGCAAAAACGAATTTTTTGAAAGCGCTAGAATAAGCCGTTCTGAGGCGAGGGACGCGGCTATTGACCTTGCAAACCAAGCTCTTATGCAACCGGAAATTACAAAAGAAGAGCGAGAACTTCTAGCCAACAGCCTTTCCGAAATATCAAAAAACACCGCGCTTGAAAGTAATATCGAAAGCATAGTTGTTGCAAAAGGTTTTTATGATTGCGTAACGTTTATAAACGAAGACACAGCAAAAGTTATTGTTGCAATGAGCGAGGGAGAGCTTGACGAATCTGAAGTTTCGAAGATTGTTGAGGTTATTGTTAGCGAAACAGAAATAAAACCTAGCAATATTAGCGTAGTCGAAGTAAAATAAGGTTGTTAAAATTAAAATTTAATGGTATAATAATTGCATTAATATACACATTAGTATTTCTAGTGTTTAATAATGAAAGGGCGAACAATGGAAAAAGACAATAACCTTAACACATATAACGAAAATTATCTTGGTAGCATGAAGATATCGAAAGATGTTATTGCAACCGCTGCAAAACTTGCGACGCTTGAAATCGAGGGAGTTAATTCGGTTTCAACCCCAAAAGTCGGCATGAAAGGTATAATTAATAAAGTTAACCATAAAAAGCCGGTTAAAGTTGAGCTTTTAGATGATGTATTATCTATCGAAATCTCGGTTATAGTTGACGAAGAGGTTAACATACCTAAAGTTTGCGAAACGGTTCAACAAAACATAAAAAGCTCAGTACAAAGCATGACGGGGCTTGCTGTTTCCAATGTCGATGTTGTAGTGTGTGGAATTTCCGAAATAGAAAAGGTCGGGGAATAGTCCGATATAATAACCCTCCTTTGTTTTTTGGAGGGTATTTTGTTTTATTGATATCAAAAGTGCGGAGAGAAAAAATGAACAGACGAGAATCAAGAGAATCTGCGTTTAAGATGGCTTTTCCGCTTAGTCTTTACGAGAATTCAACGTCGGACGAATACATAGAGTCGTTGAAAGAAACAGACGAGATTAAGCTTGACGAGTTTTCGGAAAAGCTTTTCAGAGAAACTAACGATAATTTAAGTGTAATAGATAGTTTAATAGAAAAAAGTCTTAAAGATTGGCAGATTTCAAGAATACCTAAAGTGTCGCTTGCGGTGCTTAGAATTAGCGTTGCCCAACTTTGTTATATGAAAGAGATTGGCGAGAGCGTTGTTATAAACGAAGCGGTTGAGCTAACAAAAAAATATGGTGGCGACGACGATTATTCTTTTGTTAATGGTTCGCTTAGGACTATCAACGAGATAGTAAAAAATGATGAAGCGTGACTTGTTTCTTGGAATTGACACAAGTAACTACGCGACAAGTTTATCCGTTTTTGACAAGCAAAACAATCTTCCGCTAGTACAACTAAAGCAGTTTTTAAAGGTAAAAGAAAATAGTATCGGTTTAAGACAAAGCGATGCTGTTTTTTTGCATCTGAAAAATTTCCCCGATCTTTATACTAAACTTTGTAAAAAGGTTGACATAAACAACATTAAAGCAGTTGGTGTTTCGGTTAGACCTCGTGACGTAAAGGATTCTTATATGCCTTGTTTTGTCTCGGGAGAAACGTTTGCAAAAACGATAGCGAACACGTTAAATGTCGAGATGTTTGGTTTTTCACATCAACTCGGACATATAGCCGCGGCGCGATATGGCTCGGGGGTTTGTTTTGACAACTTCTTTTGTTTCCATGTTTCGGGCGGAACTTTTGATCTTTTGTACTGTAGCGATTATAGCGACAGCAAAAAAAGAAACCTAACGTTAAAAGCGACCTCGCTTGACGTACATGCAGGACAACTTGTCGACAGACTTGGGGTAAAGTTTGGTTTTCCTTTTCCGTGTGGCGAACAAGTTTCGGCGGAGGCAAAACAAGAAAATGAAGACATAAACATTCCAAAACCGTCGTTAAAATGTGAAAATGCAAATCTTTCCGGAATTGAAAATAGATGTTTAAAACTTATCAAGGATGGCAAAAGCAAAAGTTATGTGTCGAAATTTTGCCTTTTAAGTATTGCCGATACTATAATAGAGATGACAAAAAAATCAAATCCCAAAAACCTTGCAACTGTTTTTGCGGGTGGAGTTATGTGCAGCGAAACAGTTAAAGAAAGGATAATAAAAAGCGGAATAGAGGCTCATTTTTGCGAGCCGTGCTACTCGTCAGACAACGCCGTTGGGGTTGCCTTGCTTGCCGCAAACAGTTTTAATTAAGATATGACAAACTCAGTTTCAGTTTCACAATTAAATAGATATGTTAAATTTTTGCTTGACTCGGACGAAAAGATAAAAAACATCTGGGTTGAGGGAGAAATCTCGAACTATGTTTTAAACCAAACCTCGGGACACGCTTATTTTTCGCTTAAAGACAGCGAGGCATCGATTAAATGTGTTCTGTTTAAAGGGAGTTCTTATAAAGTTAAGTTTATTCCTGAAAACGGAATGAAAGTTTTAGTTTATTGCTCTGTTTCGTTATACGAAAGGGACGGGGCATTTCAAGTCATTGTTTCGGATATGGTTCCAAAAGGAGCCGGGGAACTTAATGCAAACTTTGAAAAGTTAAAACAAAAACTTTTAAGCGAAGGTTTTTTTGAACAAAGTCAAAAACGACCTATTATGAAGTATCCAAAGAAAATAGCGGTTATAACAAGTGGTAGTGGAGCCGCATTTAAAGATATCGTGAGCGTTATTGAAAGGCGATATCCGATAGTTGAACTGTTACTTATCCCCGCAAGTGTCCAAGGGGTTTTTGCAGAACAAAGCATACTTGATGCTATTGACACCGTAAACAAGATGAAGGATATCGACACGGTAATAATCGCGCGAGGCGGGGGTTCAAAAGAAGATCTTTTTGTTTTTAATAGCGAAAAAATTGTCCGAAAAGCCGCAACGCTTAGGGCGTCTTTCATATCGGCAGTAGGACACGAGATAGACTACACGCTTTTAGACTATGCAAGCGACCTTAGAGTCCCAACGCCATCTGCCGCTGCTGAGGTTGCTGTGCCTGATATAAATGTAATTTTGCAGACAATTAAAGGGTATAATATATTAAACTCGAACAACATAAACAAAAAGATTGATAGCAGTCTTGATAGTTTTAAACCGATTTTAAAAAATATCTCAAGATCGGTAGAACGAAAAACAGCGTTATCAATCGCAAAAGTTGACTATTTTGTTGAAAAAAACAAAGATAGAATTGAGCGGGTTTTTCAAAACAAGATAGATGCGGTCGTTTATGTTAACTCAAGGATAAACGACTTAGGGCCTCTTAAAACGCTCAATCGAGGATTTGCGGCAGTCAGTAAAGACGGTGTTAGGATTAAGAGTGTTGGACAGGTTAAAGTTAGCGACAAAATAGATGTTTCGCTTGGTGATGGAAATTTAAGTTGTTCGGTTGACGAGGTGAAAGTGGGAAAGGTTGAGGATTAGAAAAGTTCAATCTAGGAAGGAATAATAAATTATGAAAAATGGGTTTAATCTTGAAAAAGCACTTAAAAGAATGGAGCAGATAGCGACACTTTTGGAAGACCAGGAGATATCGCTTGATGATTCGATAAAGCTATATAAGGAAGCCACCGAACTTGCGGCAAGAAGCAGTGAATACATAACAAACGCAAAACTTATGGTGGAGGAGTTTTCTGCCGGTTATGCTTCGGACAAGGCTAAGCAAAAAGAAACGGAATAGAAATTTGAAAAGGCGTTGAAAAAAATGGAGTTTAAACTTAATTACGATCAATACAGAAATGATATCGAACAGTATCTTGAAGGAATATTAAACGATTATACCGTTGACGATTGTGTAATACTTGATGCGATGAAATATAGCTTGTTAGGCGGAGGAAAACGTGTTCGTGCCGTGCTTGTACTTGCGGTTTGTGATATACTTTGCAAAAATCACAAAAGGGCGATACCGGCGGCTGCTGCTGTTGAGATGCTCCACTGCTATTCGCTTATCCACGACGATCTACCTTGTATGGACGACGACGATATGAGACGAGGAAAACCCTCTTGTCATGTTGCCTTTGGCGAGGCGGCGGCACTTTTGACGGGGGACTCGCTTCTTACTATGGCGTTTGAAATGTTGTCGAACGTTGCAAACAGCGAGCATTCAAAAATGTGTACTAGAACGCTTTCGGTTGGTGCCGGATTTTTGGGTATGATACGTGGACAAGAACTTGACTTAAAACTTACAAAGCACAAACAAGACGAAAAGCTCTTAAATCAAATCCACCAAAACAAAACAAGCAAGCTTATCCAAGCAAGCGTTGTAATGGGGGCTATTTGTGGCGGAGCGGATCAAAAACAGATAGATGTTTTAGATGATTACGCAAAAGATATTGGACTTGTCTTCCAGATTGTTGATGATATATTAGATTGCACTTCGACAGAGCAACAACTCGGTAAGCCGATTAATAGTGACGCGTTAAATGAAAAACTTACGTTTGTTTCGATCTACGGGCTTGAAGAATCTAGAAAAAAAGCCGAAGAGATAACAAAAAAAGCGATTTTAAACCTTAAAAACAACTTTAACGACGATGCCGATTTTCTTTGTGATTTTGCCGAGTCGTTGCTTAAAAGAACAAATTAAATAAAAAAGAAAGGTGATTGAATGATGCTTAACGACATAAATTCACCTAAAGATATAAAAAAACTTACAATTGAACAACTTGAACAACTTTGTTCTGAAATCAGGGTTAAGCTTATTGACACCGTTGCGGAAAACGGTGGACATTTTGCGTCTAACCTTGGGGTGGTTGAACTTACAACAGCACTTCATTATGTGTTTGATATACCGAAAGACACGCTGATTTTTGATGTGGGTCACCAATGTTATACGCATAAACTTTTAACCGGAAGAAATAAAGAATTTTCAACTCTTCGCAAAACGGGTGGAATTTCTGGGTTCACAAGACCGTCTGAAAGCGAGTATGACACGTTTATTGCGGGACACAGCAGCACATCTCTTTCAAGCGCAATAGGAATAGCACGTGCTAAACAACTTTCGGGAGACAATTCAAAGGTTATTGCTCTTATTGGCGACGGAGCATTTACCAACGGAATGGTATACGAGGCTATAAACAACATTGATAAGAGTTTAAAAAATCTTATAGTCATATTAAATGATAACACGATGTCGATATCGAAAAATGTCGGTTCGATTTCAAGATATCTGTTTAAACTTAGAACCGGTTCAAAATATTCCGGAATAAAAAGGTTTATAGAGAAAAAACTTGAAAGCATACCAAGGATAGGCGAGAGCTTAACATTTAATTTAAAAAAATACAAACAAAACCTAAGACGTGCGGTTTACCACGGTGAACTTTTTGAAGAACTAGGCTTCAACTATTTTGGGACTGTCGACGGACATAATCTTTCTGAACTTAAACGTATATTGATAAATGCAAAAGACAGTATAGATGGGCCTTTGCTTATGCATGTCGTGACACAAAAAGGTCAAGGATATGCCTATGCAGAACAAAATCCTGGAGCGTATCATGGAGTTGGAAATTTTGACATAGAATTCGGGAATCCGGATATAATCGAAACTGATTGTTTTTCAAACGTATTCGGAAAAAAACTAGTTGAGATTTCACAAGAAAATCAAAAGATTTGTGCCATAACTGCCGCTATGAAATATGCTACCGGCTTAGGTTTTTTCTACAAAACTTTTAAACCAAGGTTTTTTGATGTTGGTATATGCGAAGGTCACGCAATAACTTTTGCGGGAGGGCTTGCAAAAGGCGGATATAAACCGGTTTTTGCAGTTTATTCGACATTTTTGCAACGTGGATATGACCAGCTTTTTCATGATATAATTCTTGACGATATCGATCTTCTTGTTTGTGTCGATCGCGCCGGAATAGTTGGGGACGACGGAGAAACCCACCAAGGAATCTTTGATGCCGCGTTTTTAAGCCAACTTGGGTTTTATATTGTATCCCCCTCGAACTATGCTGAACTTGAATATTGGCTTGATAAGCTATGTAAGATGAACGTTCCAAGGGCAATAAGATATCCAAGAGGAACAGAGGATTTTAAAATTTGCGAATATAAAGCGACGGGCGAAAACTTTGATTTAATTAAATCAGATGAAAATAGTGACAGTTTGATTGTTACGTACGGAAGAAGTTTTGCCGAGGCAATTAAAGCAAAAGAAATGTTGGAACAACAAGAAAAACCAGTAGATGTTTTAAAGCTTAATGTAATTTCGCCGGTAGACCTAAAATCGATTGAATTAGTAAAACAATACAAGAAAGTTTATTTCTTTGAAGAAGGCATAAAATCGGGCGGAATAGGTATGCAGTTTATGTCTCTTCTTGGAGAGTTCGACGGAAATTTCGACCTTGTTGCGATTGAAAGCGTGTCGGTTAAACAAGCGTCAGTTACAGAAACGCTTGATAATCTTGGGCTTACGGCTAAGGCGATGGTTAAAAAGATAGCGAGGAAATCTTGACTTGAAAAAGAGACTTGATGTTTTGATCTTTGAAAAACAACTAACCGATTCAAGAGAGAAGGCAAAAGCATTGATAATGGCGGGGGTTGTTTTTGTGGACGGCCAAAAGGCGGACAAGGCCGGCGAACAGTATCTTGACAACGTTGAGATTGAAGTTAGATCAAATCCGATTAAATATGTAAGCCGTGGAGGACTAAAGCTTGAAAAAGCTATTGAGCTTTGGGGCATAGATTTAAAGCAAAAAATTTGCGTAGACATTGGGGCGTCGACGGGAGGGTTTTCCGATTGTATGCTTCAAAATGATGCGAAAAAAGTATATGCTGTTGACGTTGGGTATGGTCAACTTGCTTGGAAGATAAGAAGCGACGAGAGGGTTACGGTCTTAGATAGAACAAACGCAAGATACCTGTCGCCCGAAATAATCTCCGAACCTATTGAGTTTTTTAGCGTCGACGTGTCGTTTATCTCGCTTAAACTTATTCTTCCGGCGATTAAAAGTATCGTATCAAACCAAGGTTTTGGGATATGCCTTATAAAACCACAGTTTGAAGCCGGTAAAGGTAAGGTTGGAAAAAACGGAGTTGTTCGCGAAAAATCCGATCATATCGAGGTTATTCAAAATGTGTTCACCTACATAACCGATAACTCTTTTTACGTGCAAAATTTATCCTTTTCTCCGATAAAAGGTCCCGAAGGGAACATTGAATATCTTGTTTTGATATCTAAAATGGAGTGCCTTGACGAGGTAGATATAAACAAAATAGTCGACCTTGCGCATGATGATTTAAAGGAAAAAACGTTATGACTTTTTATGTTGTTTTTAACCCACCATATGACAACCAAAACGTTGTATATTTTGAGAATTTTTCAAAAAAATTTACCGAACTTGGGCATAAGATTATTGCAAACGATGCAATTAAACAGCATATTCCATTTGAACATATAGAATTTTTTGATGATTTTTTGTGTAGACAACGTTGCGACATGGTGGTCTCGATTGGTGGAGATGGAACGTTTTTACACAACTCAAGAATTGCAATTGCATCCAACAAACCGATACTTGGCATAAACGCCGGGCGTATAGGGTTTCTTTGTGCGTTTGAGGCAAAAGAAATAGACGATATTACCGAAAGCGATATAGCGGACCTTTTTGTTGAAAGTAGGATGTTGCTCGAAACAAACTATGGCAACGAAAACTTTGACGGCCTTGCGGTAAACGACATAACATTTTATAAAGGTGCAGTCTCAAAAACCACGGAATTTTCAATATTTTGTGACGGAAAGATGATTGCGGAATATCGCGCGGACGGGTTAATAGTTTCAACCCCAACCGGATCAACTGCCTATTCACTTTCTGCGGGAGGTCCCATTGTCCAACCGTCTATTGAACTTATACTTCTAACCCCAATATGCGCTCATTCGCTTTTTTCAAGAAGCATTGCGATACCTCCCAACGGAGTCATAACTATAAGGCCAAAAGCAAGAAATCGTGAAGGCCTTCTTGTGTCGAACGACAGCGAACAATCAAGACAGGTTCCGTCTTTTAACGATGTTTTGGTTAGAAAGAGCAAAAAAAACGTGTTAATCGCTGTGTCTCCTAAGAGAGACTATTATAAAATGCTTAGAACGCGGATATCTAACAGCGATTAATTTAAAATGATTTAACAATCTTCACCTATGGTGAAGCTATCCGAAATACTTCTTGACTTACTTCGCTCGCCATTTTGCACCGATGGCGTAAAACAGTAGTATTTCTATAAGTTAAAGCTACATCTGATATAAAAAATGGTTTAAACAAATTGATAAAAATAAAAAATAGAAAGGAAGGTAAAAAGGTTGAAAGTTAGAAGACATTCAAAGATATTTGAGCTTATTAAAGAACATTCGA
>CAYJFO010000027.1:0-18948 GCA_964369645.1 uncultured Oscillospiraceae bacterium
CACGACAATAGCTATAACCCCAAGTTTTTTATACATATCATACCTACTTTTATAAGTAATCCTTAGTGTAATACTTTTTATAGAAACGTTTTTTGTCAGAAGGGTCTAACGCCCCTTTGTAAATTGTTTTGGGGCGGGGGAGTTTCGATTCTCCCCCTTTGCCCCCCGACACCCCCCGAACCCCCCTCAACGATTTAGGGCGACACACGCCCTAAAAACCCGCCCCGCTTTTTGCGCTTTATAAACTGTATACTGCAAAAAGCTTGCAATGGCGATGCTCGCCATTTTGTTGTTCTTGTTTGACGGGAGGTATTCAATGCTTTTTTGTTAATATGAACTTCATCTAATATAAAATTAACGTGATTTATGTTAACTATTTCGCGAGGGTAATTTCTGAAACTATCTGCTCGGTTTCGGTGTTCCATGTAGTAAGGACTGCTTGGTCTTGGAAAAATTCAAGCTTTGAAATCATCGGGCTAAATTGCTCCGAATTGTCTGCCGTATATTCAAGCGTTTGGAGATTTTGTTCCGTTTGAACGCCTCCCGTAACACTTGTAAGGTTTGCAAACACCGTTTCTCCTTGTGCCTTCGTTATCTGTTCCGTTTGGTTAAGCGTTCTTATAGTTCCGCCACTCGAAAGCCCAAAGCTTCCAAGATATCCGTTACCAAAAGAAGATATTACAAAATCAAAGTCGTTTGACGATATTGTTGGCGAAAGTTCAGCTCGCATAGTTTCAACCTGTTGTAACTCTTCGGCTGTGTAACTTGTGTTGTTTGGCGTCAACGAATGGTTAAGCATTAAAACTTTATAACTTGGTTGTCCGTTAGCCTCGGTATACTGTGTAACTGCTTCCGCTATAAACGTTGCTCGAACATCAAGACTTCCGTTGTTTGTGTTTAAAACAACAAACAACACGTCGCCATAGCTAAACCAATAATCTCCCGACATAATCCCCGCCGATAAATGTTCAAGTTCAATAGGTATATTGTTTGACATTATGTTGTCTGATACGATGGTTGATCCGATATCGCTTTGTCCAAAAACAATGTTGTTTGCAAGGTGGGATGCTTGTAAATTGCTAAAAACCATTTTATAAGAATTAACATCACTTGAATTTTCTGCTATTCCCCCAATAACCGAAAGGAAATCTGCCCCCTCGTCATATTTCAAGATAGAGTCAAGCATTAAACCGCTTTGTTCCTCTTTTGTAAGTTCCCCACGCCCCAACATCGGAGAGCCGGCAAGTAAAATCGAAACGCCGTCTTGTGGTGAACCTGTTACAAACATTCCGCTTACTTGGTTGCCGCCACTGTAAATAGTGTATGAGTATTGTGTATCTAGCAAAAGATTATCTATCTCGGTTCTGTAAACATAACCGTTAAACGATTCTTCGTAACTTTCAACTTGGTAGACAATAGGTTGTGCTCCGGGTTTAGTAGCTTCGATAATCTCAATGTATGAATTGGCCGACGCTACTCCGCTTGAATTAAACGTGAAATTAACCGAGTTTTCGTTTTTCCCTACCCCGATATTTACCGATTGAATTCCGGCATGTTTCTGAACAAGAGATGTCAATTCAAAATATATGTCCGAGCTATACTCGTCTGTTTGGCGAAGTTCAACAGCCATAACATTTTTGCCAAATGAAAGGTTGTATATCGGGATTTCAAACTCCTCGCTAATTGGGGCGCTGCTTGGATTTGCCGCACCAAACGAATAGGCTGTGGGATAGCCTTCCAAAGGAACGTTGCCCTCGTGAATTTTAACTCCGTTTATATATATAATTACAGCGTCGTCATACGCTATATCGGCTACAACGCTTCCAAGGCCTTCCAAGCTATCGATTTCAAACTCGGTTCTCAAAAGATAAACAGGAAAGTTGTCGTTCGAGCTGTCCTGTTGGGTTAAAAGCGTCGACGGATAGTATCCCCCCGAAAGTTCGGATTGTACACCTTCGTTTGAGCCAAGGCTTCCAACCCCTCTTGCCCAACCGCTGTCGTCGTAATCAACTTCATACCATCTTGCACCCGATGTTGTGTCATACACAGCCGACGTCGCTGCATATCCCTCAACAAAGCTCCATACCCCAGTTTCGGCGGTTACAATAGGCTGGTATACAACATCAGTCTCGACAGGCTGTTGCTCTTCTTGTTGCTGTTCTCCTTGTTGTTGGTCGGGACCCGCGGTATTTACCATCTCCTCGTAAAAAACACACCCCGAAAAACCAACCATAGCCGCTAGCAAAAAAGCGACAATCAACAACCTAAACAATTTGGCTTTTGAAAAGCTACACAAGCTTTGTCTCATCACAAAACCCTCTTTCTATATAAATATAATAAAGACATAACTGTGTATAATATTATAACACATTTAAGCTTCTAAATTCGAATTATCTCAAATTTGATGTAATTCAATTCATATATTTATTTGAAAAAATTGTCTGATAATTTCTATTGTTACGTATTTTTGGAAAAATAATTGTGTAAATTAGTTAAAAATTTACATCTTTTTTCTACTCACAGTCAAACACACCAAGTTTAACGTTCAAATGTTGTCACATATGCAAAATGTATAATTATAAATTTTTTCGACAAAATATTAATTTTTATGTTTTTTTCATAGTATATATGCCATATTTTTTTGCCACCTAACAAAAAAATAATTACAAAAATATATAATTTACTTTAACTGTCTATCCACCTTGTTTTAACTAAATACCATCACCTTTCAAACTAAGCGCAACCGTTATTTAACACTAATTTAAAACCTATAAACATCAACATTACAATCTATCTAATAGGCAAATTAAAAACCGAGATTATCTAGGCAGTTCATACCATAATAATCTCGGTTTAATTTTATTTTGTGAACACTATTCGTCGACTTCTTCGGCCTTAAGTTTCTTCGCGTCCTCAATAACCTTTCCTTCATGGGTTGCGGGGAGCGGTTCATATCTTAAGAATTCCATCGTAAAGCTTCCTCTACCTTGTGTAGAAGAACGCATGTATGTCGTGAAATCGTGAAGTTCCGATTGTGGAATTTCTGCGTCAACAAGTTGCATACCAGTTTCGTCAGGGTTCATTCCAACGACACGTCCGCGACGTTTTGTTACTTCGCCCATGATATCACCGGTGTTGCTGTCGGGGACAAGAGCTTTAACCGCCATTATCGGCTCGAGAAGAACGGGAGACGCTTGCGCAAGACCCGCTTTATACGCCAAACTTGCCGCCATCTTAAACGCCATTTCCGAACTGTCAACCGGATGGTAGGAACCGTCTACAAGTCTTGCTTTAAGACCGACAACGGGGTATCCAGCAAGCACACCTTTTTTGATGCTATCGCGAAGCCCTTTTTCAACGGCGGGGAAGAAGTTTTTCGGAACTGCTCCGCCAAAGACTTTGTCTTCAAATATGAGATCTTCGCCCTCTGAATGGGGTTCAAACTCGATCCAAACATCGCCAAATTGTCCGTGTCCGCCCGATTGTTTTTTGTGGCGTCCTTGAACTTTAACTTTTTTACGTATAGTTTCGCGATATGCAACGCGCGGAGCTTCAAGAGCTACCTCGACGCCAAACTTAGATTTAAGTTTGCTTACTATAACGTCGATATGCTGTTCGCCAAGACCCGAGAGAATTTGTTGAACCGTCTCGCTGTTGATGTGGTACGAGATAGTTCTGTCCTCTTCACAAAGACGTTGAATAGCGCCCGAAATTTTGCTCTCGTCGCCTTTTTTAGTCGAGCGTATTGACATCGAAAAACTCGGAGTCGGGAACTCGAGCGGTTTAACCTTAACAACTTTTGAAGACGAGCAAAGCGTGTCGCCCGTTTTCGCCTTGTCAAGTTTTGTTATCGCGCCGATGTCTCCCGCTTTAATCTCTTTGACATCGGTTTGTTTTTTGCCTTTAATGCTTAAAAGTTTCCCAAGGCGCTCAACCTCGCCCGTAGTGGCGTTGGTGAACTGTCCGTCGGCCGAAAACTTGCCCGAAATAACTTTAATAAACGAAAGTTTTCCAACAAACGGGTCGGCAACCGTTTTAAATATAAATCCAACCGTGCTGTCATTTTCACCGCATTTGATAAACAACTCGTTCCCGTCCTTGTCAAACGCCAAAACACCCTCGGCGTCTGCCGCTGTCGGAAGAACTTCGTTAATTACGTGAAGCGCAAGGCCTATACCCTCAAGTTTTAACGCATCTCCGCAAACAACGGGAGCAACGGTACAACTACGCACTCCTTCTTTAAGACCTTTAACTATCTCGTCATATGTAAACGGCTCTTCCGCCAAAAACTTTTCGAGAAGTTCTTCGTCCGATTCGGCGATAGCTTCTATGAACGATTTATAATATTCCGCAACTTGCGGATCGTCTTTTGGGAACTCGACTTCGCTTTCTTTTCCGTCAACATACGTAAACGCTTTTGACGTCATAAGATCGGCGTAGACAGTCGGTTTCTTTTCCTCTGTAATCGCTACGACAACAGGGCAAACCGCCATTCCGAAATTTTCTTTTAAATCGGCAAACGTTTTCGCAAAATCTGCGTTTTCCGAAGCCATCTTGGAAACATAAAACATTCTTGCTTTTTTCTTTTTGTTTGCAAGTTTGTTTGCTTTGTGGGCACCGACAGAAACCCCCGAACGTCCACTCACGGCAATTATAACAGACTCGGCCGCCATAATCCCTTCGTAAAGTCCAAGTTCAAAGTCGAAAAGACCGGGCGAGTCGATAAGGTTAACTTTGCAACCTTTGTATTCATAAGGAGCAATAGCTGTCGAGATCGATGCTTTTCTTTTAATTTCCTCTGGGTCAAAGTCGGTTACCGTGTTTCCGTCGGCGACCGAACCTAGTCTTTCGGAAAACTTAGTTAAGTGTAAAAGAGCCTCTACGAACGAGGTTTTTCCGCTTGAACTATGCCCCGCAACCATGACGTTGCGAATTTTATCCGGTGTGAAATCCATAAAAAATCCCCCTTAAGTTTAGTACATTTTAGATATTAAACAATAATTATTTACACCCTTAAAGAAAAGTTTAACACAAAAAACAAAATAATAAAAGTATATTTTAGGTTTTTTTTACTTTATTAAATACAAAATAGCAGTATTTTTTTGTACAATTTGCACAACCGTCTCTAATATTTTCTTATAAATGAATACCCCAACACAAGAGCTAGCCAAGCAGTTTGGAACAACAACGCGCTTAAAATTCCCATCGAAAAAACCGCTCCCCAAATAGTCATAACAAGCGCTACCGTAATTCCAACAAGCATGGAAGCTAGCTCTGTGATGTTTGTAATTCTAACGGCATTTCTGACGTTGTAACAACCTTTAATGCCTTTAAAGTAGTTAACAAGTTTGCCCGTGAACGTAATCGACGAAGTTGTGTGTGGCGCATATTCCGTGAACCTTGAAAGATCATAAAGGTCTACTTCTCGAATAACCGAAACCATCGCCCTTGGTATGTTGTAGTTTCGAGAAATTTTGTCGGGGGTTATGTTAAAATCTCGCGTACGCACAAGTAAACTGACCCCTTCTTTTTCAAGCCCGTGCACAACCCCAGCAACCTCGGGGCTTGGGCTATAACTCAAAATAAACATGGCAGAAAGCTTTCCCGAAACCGAAAGATATATAGCGTCCCTTGTGCTTTTGTTTGTATACCTGTTTTCGTAGTCTCTCGACGGAACTTGAATTTCGTGAGTTCCAAGCAGCTCCCTGTTGCCAAGAATTACGCGTTCCTTTCCAACCCAAAAACTATAGCCTAGTCCGTCTTCATAGACAACGCTGTCAACCTCGAAAAGAATTTCTGTTTTGTTTTGTATAACGTTTAAGAAAACGCCCGACATAGTGTCACACGACTGGATAAGAACCGAAGCGGCATAAAGAATAGCCATGTCGATTCTTTCTTTTTCAAACGTCTTAATTCCGTGTAGCTTTATTTGACCTTTTTCATAAAGGTCATGTCCTTCAACAACGACACAACCGGCTTCAACCACGTCTTCAATCGCGCTAAATCCCGGAACCATCGCTTCGTGTTGTTTGATATCTTTGTGCATCTTGAAAAACGGCGCAAAGCTAACAACGCCGCCAATACAAGGCGCCGCAAAAGCGGACGACAACGCTATCGTTGCAACAACATCTACAACGTTGCTTGTAAGCACATAGGTAATAACTCCGCATATTAAGTTGACTATCAAAACAATCGTCCCAACTTTATAAACCGACTCGTTATCCGCATCGTATGAATTTGAATGGAACAGAAAATCATCTGTAAACGAAGTTTTTCTTTTTATAAGAACGCTTGAGCTGTCGACTTCGACCCCTCTTGTTATCCTTTCGGTGAGTTGAGTATTGTAAAGCGGAGCCGACGCATATTTTTCACCGCCGTCCGCTATAAAACGCATGTTGTTTAGTATGCGCAAAGAGTTTAAAAACTGTCCAAAATTATAACAACATATAACAAGCGCCGATACCGGTGCGGTTAATATTTTTGTTGTATCTTCAGATAAAAAGATGTAAAGAACAGGTTGGATAAACGAAAATATAAACGAATATATAACTATCGACGACAGGTCGGCGCGAAACGTTAAAAGTTTCAAAAAACCTGGCAAAATTATCGAATAGTTAAGCAAAAGCGCGCCGAGCAACAGACCGGCGTTTAAAGTATAAAATATTACCCCATCGTTAACAATGTCGGGAACAAAATTAAGCGAAAATTCAACTGTTAGATTTAAAACCAAAAGTATCGTAAAAATTATCAAAGAGGTCACAAACTTCAATACATTCTTTGTGTTTTTACTGACCAGCATGGCTATAACCGTTTCGGTCTGGGCTTCGTCGGTAAACTCAAATTCAGGAACATCCTGTGCTATTTGTTCGTCTTCAAACACCAAAGGTTTTGTTTTTTCTTGTGAATTTGTTGCTCCAAACAGATCTTCCTGTTCAAGATTAACTTGGACAAATTCTCCTGTCGGTGACACAAAGATATCATCATTCTCGTTAAGTGGCGCGCCTTTTTTCCCTTTTTTGGTCTTTTTGTTTTTAGTTGGACTCTTTTTAAGTTTACCGGCTATTCCGGAAAGAAATTGTGATTTCTTTTCTTGGCGCTTGCCCGCAATAACCGTATCGCTAAAAAAATCTTTAAAGTCCTCCTTGCCTGCCTTTCCGTCAACGTCAAGCAAAGTCTTTTTGCTTTGGTCGAGTATATCTCGGTCAACCGACAGGTCGATTCTTTCGAACATTCCGGTTTCGACGCGCGGAAGCTGACCCGGCGGAATCTCGCCGGCTTTTAAAGGTTGAAGATTAATTTGTTGTGTGAATATTTGATGTGTTGCCGGATTTTTATTTTCATACTGAGGCGTTTGATTAATTGGGTTTGCAACCGCTCCTGTATATTCTGTGTATTCCGCCACACCGAAACTTTGTGTGTTATACCTTCCCGAACGTGTTGTGTTAATATTTAAGTTACCAAACTGAACGGTATTTTGGTTTTGATAAGTCTCTTCGGGTTGATACCCAGAATTATAATAATTTTGGTCGTTTTCGCTGTCGACATACTGCCCGTTTTGCGTCATATCAAACGGGTTTGCTTCGTCATACGAATAATTGTCATCGTATTGATATTCTTCATATTCAGAATATTGCGTTTCTTCTACACCAAAATCCGTATAACTGTCTTCGCCATACGGCAACATATTGTCGTAATCGTTGTAGTTTTGTCCAGCGGTGTTTTGGTATAGTTCTGCTCCCGGTATTGGGGGAAAGTTCCCCGGTTGCACATTTCCTTGATTGATTCTATTTAATATATCCTCAAGTTGTGCATCTTTATTAAATTGATCCATCTTGTGCTCCTCTAATCAAATTAACCTTTTAATGCTCTTTGTCTTACCACTTCGTATATAACAACCCCCGCCGCAACCGAAGCATTAAGCGAAGTTATCTTTCCCAAAAGCGGAATTGTGACTGTTTGATCGCAAAGATCTTTTACAAGCTTTGACACTCCAAATCCTTCTGAGCCAACAACAACCGCCACAGCTCCTGTGAGATTGGAGGATGTTAAGTTTTGGCCGTCTGTGTCGGCACAATAACAAAAAACTCCTATTTTTTTAAGCTCTCTAATCGTGCTTGCAAGGTTTGAAACACGCGCAATCTTCATATAGCCACACGCTCCCGCAGAAGCGCGAAGCACCGACGAAGTTATTGTGCAACCGCCGCGTTTCGGAAGAATTATCCCATGTGCGCCGGCACATTCCGCCGTTCGTATGATAGCGCCGAGGTTTTGCGGGTCCTCTATGCCGTCCGCAATGACAATGAGCGGGTCTTGTTTATTTTCTGCCGCAAAATCCAAAATATCCCCTACTTCACAATAGTTTGCCAAACACGCCAAAACCGCCACACCTTGATGTCGTTTGCTTTGGCAAAGTCTTTCTAGTTTAATTGGATGAATAACCTTTACAACTGCGTTCTTTTGCTTTGCAAGCGACGTGTAAAATCCTTTTTCCTTTTCCGATTGGTCGATTGATATGTAAACCGAGTCAATCTCGACTTCGCTCTTTAAAAGTTCAATTACCGCGTTTTTTCCATATACAACTTCGCTTTGGTTTTCGTTTATGTTGATATCTTTATTATCCGTTTTCAAATCACACCGCCTTTTAAATGTTAAACAACAAGAAAAAACCGATTGTGTCGCCAAACTGATTTTTCTTGATAAATTTTATTAAAGTTTTTCCCAATTTTTAAAATTAAGCTATTTTTTTATTATAACATATATATCGTTTTATGTTAATAAAAAAATAACGATTAATTCAAACTTTCAAACTTTTTGCGACATATTATTAACTTACAACTCTATTTATGGTTAATGTAAAAAATCCACATAATACCAAGAGTAATGTTAGATTTATTCATTTTCTGTTGAAAAGCCTGTTGAAACTGTTCATTAATGTGTAAAAAAAGTCTAAATATAGCGGTTTTACTATGTTTTCAAAAAAGTTTTCAACTGTATGTTGATAACTCTTGACATAACTTTCTGTAAAATTACATTTATTTTTCTACAAAAGTTTATATAAACAGCTAAAAATAAATGTGTTTTTGATTAAAAATTACAGTTGCTTTTTGAGCAAAACTATGTATTAATTAAAACAGTTATATTAAGAAACGAGGTAGATTGTTATTAACGGTATAAAAATTAATGTTAATGATTTTTCATTAGAACAAACTTTATTTTGTGGACAGTGTTTCCGTTTTAAGCAAAATGCTAACGGTGGGTTTGAGGGGGTTATCTACGACAAGCTAGTAACATTGTATCAACATGACGACGGAATCTCTGTGCAAGGAATTACACACAACCAGTTGGAAAAATATATCATAAATTATTTTTCACTTGATTTAGATTATGACACCATAAAGAACATCTTAAGCCAAGACGAGGTTTTAGCAAAAGCTATTACATATGCTTCGGGCATCCGCGTTATGCGCCAACCGCTTTGGGAAACTGTTTGTAGCTTTATCATCTCACAAAACAACAACATCCCGAGAATATCCGGAATTATCGACCGGCTTTGTACGGGGTTTGGGGAAAATTTGGACGGACACTATTCGTTCCCCGCTCCGGAAAAACTATTAGGAAAAAGCGTAGACGACCTTTCGGAACTGCGTAGCGGTTTTCGCGCAAAGTATATTCTAGACGCCGCGCAAAAATTTGCTTGCGGCGATATCGACGAAAATTTTATCAAAACCGCCCCGCTTGACGAGGCAAGAAACTCGCTTATGACCATAAAGGGGGTAGGTCCAAAGGTTGCCGACTGTGCGCTACTTTTCGGCGCGGCAAGGTTTGACGCATTCCCAACCGACGTTTGGATAAAGCGCGCAATGGAACTTCTTTTCCCAAACGGTCTTCCTGACTACGCTATCCAATACGCCGGGATAGCCCAACAATATATTTTTCACTATGCCAGAACATCGGGCATTTGCAAAAAGTAATTATTTTTTGTTTAATTACAATTAAACATTCCGCCATTAGGCACTCCTTAATTCCTAATTCATAAATAAATTAAATCGGTTCTACAAGAGTAAGGTTACTCGGAAGTTCCTCAATTGATTGTATATACTCCGTTTTGTTACAGATAATGTTATCAAAACTTTCGAGGTTTGAAAAGGCATAAAATCCTTTTCTGTTAAACTTGCTGTCGTCAAGTACAAGATGTTTTTTTGTTGCATTGCTAATCGCCGCCATCTTAAGGCTCATACAATCGGTTTCAAGCGAAAACGCTTTATTTTGTTCGAGAGAAAGCCCGAAACATCCTATAAACGCGTGGTCGAAATTAAACCGCTCTAACATCTCAAGCGCAATAGGCCCAAGAAGCATTCCGTAATGCGGCTCAAACTGTCCGCCTACTAAAAAAAGATCGGCTATTGGGTTTCTCGCTTTTTCAAGTATAAGAGTACTATACGTCACAATATGCACACGTTTTCGCATAAGGATTTCCGCAATAGGAAGAATACTTGTTCCATCGTCCAAAAAAACTGTTTCGCCTTCGTTTACAAACGACGCCGCATGAACCCCTACCGCCTGTTTTGGTTTAACGTTAACGTTTGTTTTAAGCCTTAACGAAAGTTGAGCGTTTTCAATTAGTTCCGCGTCCCCGCCTGCTAGAATAGCGCCGCCTTGAACACGTTTAAGGCGGCCTTGTTTTTCTAGGCGTTCAAAGTCCCGTCTTACGGTTGTTTCCGAAATCTTAAGCTCTTTTGCGACCTCGCGTATGTTAACGACCCCACGTTCGTTTATACATTTCATTATATACATAATTCTCTCGGAAACTATCATAGATTGTTTTTCCATATCTGCCCCCAAAATTAATCGCAAAAGTTTTTAAAAACGACTGTACCACAACTAAACAACTAAAAATTTATACGCTTGTATCTCTACTCGCTATATTCGCGTTTTATATCTCTAACCCTAAAACTTTGTAGAGCTGTTCAAGTTTGTCTATCTCGAAAGTAACCGGAACTTTCTCGCTGTTCTCGATTTTTTTCGGGTTATAAAAACAACTGTCCAAACCCGAATTATGCGCCCCTTTCATGTCGGACGAAAGACTGTCGCCTATCACTATAGAACTTTTTTTATGTTCTTTTCCAATCTCGTCAAACACAACATCAAAAAATCTCTTATCCGGTTTATTAAAGCCTATTTCTTCCGATATAAAAATATTTGAAAAATATTTATTTAACCCCGAATTAGCAAGCCTTGGGGTTTGGATTGATTTTATACCATTTGTCACTATGACAATTTTTGCGTGACTAGAAAGATTTTGAAGCAACTGCTCTGCCCCGTCGATCACAAAACTATATTTCGCCAAACATTCGTGATATATTTCTCCGGCATCTTGAGTTGGTTGTTCGATATTACAATGTTCAAAAAACTTGTTAAACCTTATTTTTTCAATTATGTTTTTGTCAATCGTTCCTTGTTCAAGCCTTTTCCAAAGAGCAGAATTAATTTGTTTATAGCTTGAAAAAACGGCTTCATCCGCCTCAATCGAAAGGCGCCCCATAGTCTCAAAAAACGCGACCCGCTCCGATTTATCAAAATCCATAAGCGTGTTATCAAGGTCAAATAAAAGATGTGTGTATTTCATATCTCTCCTTTAAGATAAAATCTCTTTATACTCATAATCTAAAAACATCAACGCTTTAAACGCAAGGTTTGTCACGTCTTTTATGGAATTTTTATCGGTGTTTTCATATGTATCTTCCGAAGTATGTATGATTTTCGGAGCCACAAGACCATGCACATTAAACGACTCTTCAAAATCTTTTTCTCGCCACGAAATTGTCGAAACGTTCACCCCACGGTTAAAAAATATTCTTGCATCATCTTTAAACAAAAGCGCCGAACGAAACATCTCGTTTGCAAAATTTCCATATTTTTCATATGTATCGGCAAGCGTTTTAGAAACAATGTTTGGAATCTCATTGTGCTTTGAGGCGACACTTGTTGTTCCACCCTCAACCGAACCCATTGAAGAAAAGGTTATCACGCTGTTCTTGTTTCGCACATCATGCCCCGCCATGTCGATGTTTATCGTCGCAACATGGCGTTTTTTTTCGTCGTTTGACAAATGGTCAAAATAGTTTTTTGCTCCGTGATATCCAAATTCTTCGGTTGATAAAAGTAAAAATCTTATTTCACAGTTTGGCTTTATATCGTTCTGTTTGAAATACTCGGCAATCGCAACGACCGCCGAAACCCCCGACGCATTGTCCACCGACCCTTCGCCGATATTATGGCTGTCGTAATGCGCCGCCATCGTTATAATTGGCGCGCTGTCGTTTTTTCCGTTTACGATAGCAACTATATTTTGTTGGTAAACGGGGTCAACCGTTCCGGTCGCCGGAAATTCGCCTATCGTTTCAACAAGTCCTCTCGGCGCGCTTTCGGGCGGGGAAAAATCATAGTAGTATTCTTGCACGACAATGTTTTGCTCATCATACCCCATATCTTCAAAACGCGACTCGAGATAGTTCGCCGCCAAAACGTTTCCTTTTTTCCTAAAATCCCTGTTACCAAAATCGCTTGTAAGCGCTTTCAAAGTATTATCAACCGCTTGGAGCGATATCTCCGGCATCGAAACAACAACGCTTTCATACTTTTCCTTTTCGGAAAAATGCTCATATTTTCTCGGTGATATTGGGGCAAACGTTTCGACAGACTCGTTTTGATATTTTATAAAACTTATCGTCGTCACAATCAAAACTATCACCAACACAAAACTCGAAATGATTAACTTAAGCCTCTCATAAGACAAGCTTTTTATGTATATCAAAATGTTGTTAACGCTTATTTGTTTTTTTGTTTTTTCACCCGAATGTTCAAACGACGGTCGAGAATTATTAGCAAAGCTAATCTCGGTGGGTTGTTGCACAGCTTGCGCTTGCTTTGGAGCTTGTGTTTGTTTTGGTGCTTGCTTTGGTGCTTGCTTTGGTGCTTGCTTTGGCGCTTGAACGTCTTGCGTTGTTTGCGCTTTGTTTTGTGCCTTTGCCTTTTGTTTGACTTGTACAGGCTTTTTATTTTGCTCTGCTTTCGGAGGTTGCTCCGCTTTTGGGGAATGCTCTGCTTTCGAGGATTGCTCTGCTTTCGGGGGGTGCTTTGCTTTCGGAGGTTGCTCCACCTTTGGGGAATGCTCCGCTTTAAAGGTTTGCTCAGCCTTTGGCGATTTCTCTAATTTCCGCGTTTGCTCCTTTGTTTCAGCCTTGGCTTTTTGTTGTTTCTCGCTGTTTTGTGACTTCTCAAAATCTTTGGCAAGCCTTTCAACATATCCCTCTATCTCGTTTTTATAACTTTGTTCGGGATTAGATTGTTGTTTAACTATTTGGTTGGTAAGGTCTTTTAAATCATTTAAAAATTCGCTGTCTTGATTGCTTTCTCTCGACTTTTTTTCGTCTTGGTCTTTGTCTTTGACGCTTAAATTTTCCTGCATAATACCTCCCAAATCTTATTTCCTAAAACTAAAAGGCTTTTAATTATCTCACGACATTTTATTTTAAAATGCTATATAAGTTCCGTTTGTTCAAAAAGATCGGTTTCTTTTAAAATCCCGCCGGCAGCCGGAAGGTTTTTTGCGCGAAACCTGTGTATACTTTCAATTTCAAGCGTTTCGGCGGGCAAAATTTCTTGTATAACGGCGCCTTTTTTTAACGTTATCGCCGCAACACCAACGGTATCTTTTGTCTGTTTTTGCGGTATTTGAACCGAATTAACAAGAAGCATTCTTCCAGCAGACGTTTTAACCGCAAACTCGGTGTCTTGTTTCAACAAATAAGCTGCAACAAGTTCCCCAACTTTACTATAAGCATTTTGAAGTTTCTTTCGGTTAAGTTTAGTTTCATACGCCGAAAGCGGAACTTTTGCAATCTTGCCGTTATCTATGAAAAACAAAACGTTTCCATCATAATCGTCAAACTGTATCATTGCAATCGGGACCTCCCCCTCCTGCATAGAGAGCGTTCCGGCGACATAATCCCCAATTACGCTGGCTTTGCTGTCGTCAAAATCGGCAGGTCTCGCTTTATAGGCGTTTTTAAAGTTTGTAAAAAATATTAGGTTTGTGTCGTTCTTTGTCGCTATCTCCCAAACTATCTCGTCGCCGTCTTTAAGCTTTTGTTCGTTGCTCATTCTTAAAGATTGCGGAGTTATCTTTTTAAAATAACCCTCTTTTGTGTAGAAAAGATGCACAGGATAGTCGGGTATCTCTTGTTTTTCTTGTTCTACATAATGTTCCGCATTAAAAAGAAGCCTTGTCTTTCTCGGTTGAGCGTGTTTTTTCGCAACCTCTGCAAGCTCTCTCATTATAATTTTATCAATTAATTTTTCACTCGCTAGAATTTCGGAAAGTTCCGCTATCTCGTCCTCGAGTTTTTTGATCTCTTCAAGGCGTTTTAAAATATATTCTTTGTTTAAATTTCTAAGTTTTATCTCGGCGATGTAGTTTGCTTGAACGTCGTCAATTCCAAAACCTATCATAAGATTTGGAACAACCTCGGCTTCTTCGTCCGTTTCGCGGACTATCTTTATCGCCTTGTCTATATCGAGAAGGATCTTTGAAAGACCGTTTAATATGTGTAGACGGTCTTTTTTTATCCCAAGATCAAACGCAGTTCTTCTTTTTATACAGTTTCTTCTAAAGTCAATCCAATGGTTTAAGATATCTTTAACTCCAAGTTGCATTGGCGCCCCGTCTATTAAAACAGTGAAGTTACACGAAAAGCTGTCTTCAAACGGAGTAAGTTTGAAAAGCTTTTGCATAAGCTTTTCGGGGTCAACCCCACGTTTAAGGTCAAGCGTTATGCGAAGCCCTTTTATATCGCTTTCGTCACGCATGTCAGAAAGCTCTTTTATCTTGCCGTTTTTAACCTGTTCCGCTATCTTGTCCATAATGGCTTCGATAGTCGTCGAAGGGGGTATCTCGGTCACCTCGATACAGTTATTAGCCTTTTCGTATTTATAACGCGAGCGAACCTTAACCGAACCTTTGCCGTTTTCGTATATCGAATTAATAACATCTTGGTCGTACACAAGATATCCGCCGCCCGGAAAATCGGGGGCCTTTAACGTCGACATGATATCATGTTCGGGGTCTTTAATCAAACCAACCGTCGTTTCGCAAACCTCGGCAAGGTTAAACGGTGAAATGGAACTTGCCATACCGACCGCAATTCCTATATTTGAATTCACCAAAACAGACGGATAGGTAACCGGCAAAAGAGTCGGTTCTTTAATCGTTCCGTCATAATTGTCTACAAAGTCAACCGTGTTTTTTTGTATATCCGCGAAAATTTGGTTTGCTATCGTCGCAAGTTTAACCTCAGTGTAACGCGAAGCCGCATATGCCATGTCGCGGCTGTAGCTTTTACCAAAGTTTCCTTTGCTGTCGACATACGGATGTAACAGCGATTCGTTGCCGCGCGACAGACGAACCATCGTGTCATAGATAGGGCCGTCGCCGTGTGGGTTAAGTTTCATCGTTTGCCCAACGACGTTTGCCGATTTTGTTCTAGCCCCCGTAAGAAGACCCATAAGATACATTGTATATAGTAGCTTTCGGTGGGACGGTTTAAATCCGTCAATTTCGGGAAGCGCGCGCGAAACTATAACGCTCATAGCATACGGCATATAGTTTTGCTTAAGCGTTGAGGTTATCGAAGTCTCAACCATTATTCCGGCGTTTGCTATCTCGACATTTTCGACAAGCATGTCACTTTGCATTTTTGAACTTTTTTTCTTCGCCACGTTTTTGAGTTCTCCTTTTTCTAGCTTATGTCTATATCATCAAGATAGAGTGAGCCGTTTTTCGCTATATATTCTTTTCTTCCGGCAAGGTTATCGCCAAGCAAAAGCTCAAACACTCTGAGCGTTTCTTTAGCGTTGTCCGGCGTCACCTTAACAAGCCGTCTTGTCGCGGGGTTCATCGTCGTCATCCACATCATTTCCGCCTCGTTTTCGCCAAGACCTTTAGAACGTTGCAACGTGAATTTTTCGTCTTTAAGTTTTGCCGTTATCTCGTTTTTCTCTGCGTCGGAATATGCGAAATATGTTTTTTGTTTTGTGGTTATCTCGTAAAGTGGAGTTTCCGCGATGTACACAAACCCCTCGTTTATGAGCGTCGGCGTCAAACGGAAAAGCATAGTTAAAATAAGCGTTCTTATCTGAAACCCGTCGACATCTGCATCGGTACAGATTATGACTTTGCTCCAACCGAGATTATTAAGATCAAACGTCGACATGTCTTTGTTCGCTTTGGTATCAACTTCAACCCCACAACCGAGAACCTTTAAAAGATCGGTTATTATCTCGCTTTTAAATATCTTGGTGTAATCGGCTTTAAGACAGTTTAGTATCTTTCCTCTAACCGGTATAATAGCTTGGAACTCAGCGTCGCGTCCTTGTTTACAAGCACCTAAAGCCGAGTCACCCTCAACAATATATATCTCGCGTTTTGAAACTTCCTTTGTCCTACAATCGACAAACTTTTGTACCCTTGCGGTCATGTCTGAATTTGTCGAAAGTGTCTTTTTAAGATTAAGCCTTGTTTTTTCGGCGTTCTCTCGACTTCGTTTGTTTATCAAAACTTGTTCTGCAATCTTTTCGGCATCCATTCGGTTTTCCAAAAAGAAAACTTCAAGGTTATGTTTTAAAAATTCCGTCATAGCCTGCGCTATAAATTTGTTGGTAATCGCTTTTTTTGTCTGGTTTTCATAACTTGTGACGGTTGAAAACGACGACGACACAAGCACCAAACAATCTTCTATATCAACAAAACTTATCTTGCTTTCGTCTTTTTTATAAAGCTTTTTTTCTTTGATAAGGCTGTCTATTTGAGACACAAACGAGTTTTTAACGGCGCGTTCGGGTGAGCCTCCATATTCGAGAAAGCTTGAATTGTGATAGTATTCAAGTTTTTGAACCTTGTTTGAAAAACAAACCGCAAACCTAAGTTTGACTTTATAGTCCGGCTTGTCCTCACGGTCGCGCCCTGTTCTCTCGCCCTCCCACATCTGAACCTCGCCAAATCCGTTCTCCCCAACCGTTTCTTTCGCATAGTCGAGTATTCCGTTTTGGTAACAAAACTCTTCCGTTTCAAATGTACCGTCTGTCGTTTCAAAACGATATTCAAACGTTACCATGTCGTTTACAATCGCTTGACGTTTAAGGATGTCGCGGAAAAAATCGTTTGAAACCGAAATGTCGGTAAACACCTTTAAATCGGGGCGCCATTTAATTTTGCTCCCCGTCTTTTTTTTGTTGACCGCCACCTTTTGCATCTCGGAAACGGGGTTGCCTTCTTTAAACTCGATGTTATATTTAAAACCATCACGAACAACCTCGACGTTCATATATTCCGAAGAATATTGCGTAGCGCAAAGTCCCAAGCCGTTAATACCTAACGAATACTCATACGTTTCCGCCGAGATATTTTGATACTTTCCGCCAGCGTACAGTTCGCAAAACAAAAGCTCCCAGTTATAACAGTTCTCCCCTTGGTTAAAGTCAACCGGAATACCCCTCCCGAAATCCTCTATCTCGATAGAATTATCTTTATATTGTGTAACTATAATTCTGTTACCAAAACCCTCTCTCGCCTCGTCTATCGAGTTCGAGAGAATTTCAAATATCGAATGTTCGCAACCCTCTATGCCGTCTGAGCCAAAAATGACGGCAGGGCGCTTTCGGACACGGTCGGCCCCTTTAAGCGAGGTTATGCTTTCGTTGGTATAATTTTTTGCCGATTTTGCCATGTATCTCTCCTATATAACGCATGTCAATTCAAAAAAAGATCATGCATATTGTTGTTTTTGGGTTAAAACATTGCTAATTATACCATATATGCTATTAAAAAGGAACAAATATTTTTTTAACATTCTTAAATAACAAGGTATGCCAAAGCAGAATTCAAGTCAACACCATTACTCGCTCCCAAATAACGTCGTATATTGGAAAAACATTAAAAATGTGGTATATTGTAGATATGAAAAAATGTGTCATCGTAAAGCCTTTATTTTGGCAAATCAAAACAACTGTGTAAAATTGGGGTAACCTATGAAAAAATACCTTAAACTCATTCGTACAAAACACTATATAAAAAACCTTTTGATATTTTTTCCTTTGATTTTCAGTCAAAATCTTTTTGATAGTCATCTAATCAAAAACGCTATTTTTGGTTTTTTCTCGTTTTGTTTTCTCTCGTCCGCCATTTATATAATAAACGACATACGAGACAAAGAAAACGACAGGGCACACCCGACAAAGAAAAACCGTCCGATTGCAAGCGGTGCTGTCTCTGTTCGGAACGCGTACATGCTGTTTGTACTTTTAATAGCAGCTTCGGTTGCTCTCAACATGTTAATTTCAAACAGCGGTTTTTACTCTTGGATATATCTTTTATCCTATTTCTTTTTAAACGTTTTATACAGCTTTGGTTTTAAAAACATCCCTATTGTTGACATAGCCATATTGGCTTTTGGTTTTTTACTACGCGTTCTATACGGTTCCGCGATAACTGCAATTGAGATTTCCGAATGGCTATATCTTACTATAATCGCAATGTCGTTTTACCTCGGGCTTGGAAAGCGAAGAGGCGAGCTTAAAATCATGTACAAAACCGAAGGAGCACGAAAGGTTCTTAAATACTACAACAAAGATTTTCTCGACAAAAACATGTATCTTTGCTTGGCTCTCACGATAACGTTCTATTCACTTTGGACGGTTGACGCGATAACAATCGCAAGGGTGGGTGGAGAAAACCTTGTTTGGACAGTTCCGCTTGTTATACTTATTTGCATGAAATACGGCCTAACTGTCGAGGGCAATTCAGACGGAGACCCCGTCGAGGTTGTGCTTGGCGACAAGTGGCTTATAATAATGATCTTGTTTTTCATCGCGGTGACGCTTGGAATAATTTAT
>CAYJFO010000028.1:0-18488 GCA_964369645.1 uncultured Oscillospiraceae bacterium
AAGCGACAAAACAAGCCGATATTATAATGATACTCATAAACGATGAACGCCAAGCAGATATGTATGCAAAAGACATAGCGCCAAACTTGACTGCGGGCAAAGCGCTCATGTTCGCCCACGGGTTTAGCATTCTTTATAAACAAATTGTTCCTCCTTCAGATGTAGATGTGTTGATGATAGCTCCAAAAGGCCCCGGCCACACGGTTAGAAGCCAGTTTGTTGCCGGAAAAGGGGTTCCGGGATTAATTGCTGTCGAACAAAACGCTTCGGGTAAAGCGTATGAAATTGGGCTTGCATACGCAGCAGGCGTTGGTTGCGCAAGAGGTGGAGTGATGGAAACCACCTTTAAAGACGAAACCGAAACCGACCTTTTTGGTGAACAAGCGATTATCTGTGGCGGCGTTGTTGATCTTATGAGAATGGGATTTGAAACGCTTGTTGAAGCAGGTTACGACCCCGAAAACGCATATTTTGAATGTGTTCACGAGATGAAACTTATAATCGACCTTGTAAACAAAGGCGGTATCTCGATGATGAACTATTCAATTTCGGACACGGCGGAATATGGCGAATATGTTTCGGGTCCTCGCGTTCTCCCGTATGAAGAGACTAAAAAGAACATGAAAGCGGTATTGACCGATATTCAAAACGGAACGTTCGCAAGCAATTGGATAGCGGAAAACAGAAACGGTAGATGTTTCTTTAACGCGACTCGCCGAATGGCTTCGGAACACCAGGTCGAAAAAGTCGGAGCAGAGCTTCGCAAAAATATGCTTTGGGGCGACGACACAAACCCCGACACAGCTAGCAACTAGCGTTTATTAAAACATAATGTAGGGACAGGGCTTGCCTGTCCGAAAACGAGATTAAGTTTTCAATTCGGACAACCGCAAGGGTTGTCCCTACTTTTATACTGAAAAGGATATAACTTTATGATTAGCCATAATATAACAAAAGGAATTGAACGCGCGCCAAACCGCTCGTTGCTTTATGCTTTAGGTTTAACCAAAGAGGAACTCGAACGCCCTTTGATAGGCGTCGTTAATTCATATAACGAGATTGTACCGGGACATATCCATCTCGACAAGATAACCGAAGCGGTCAAAAAAGGAATACTCATGGCAGGGGGAACCCCTATCGAGTTTCCCGCCATTGCGGTTTGTGACGGAATAGCAATGGGGCACACCGGCATGAAATACTCTCTTTGCACAAGGGAATTAATAGCCGACTCGACCGAGGCTATGGCTATTGCCCACCAGTTTGACGGGCTTGTTATGATCCCGAATTGTGACAAAAACGTTCCCGGTCTTTTGATGGCGGCGGCGCGAATTAATATACCGACTATCTTTGTGTCGGGCGGCCCTATGATGTCGGGAATTATGAACGACGGAAGCCGAAAAAGCCTTTCAAGTATGTTTGAGGCGGTAGGCTCTTTTAAATCGGGAAAGATGTGCGAAGCCGAAGTTGAAGATTTTGAAAACAACGTCTGTCCCACTTGCGGTTCTTGTTCCGGCATGTTTACCGCAAATTCAATGAACTGTTTAACCGAAGCTATCGGAATGGGTCTTCGCGGTAACGGAACTATTCCGGCTGTTAATTCTTCTCGAATACGTCTTGCAAAACAAGCCGGTGCAAAGATACTTGAACTTGTCCAAAACGACATAAAGCCACGAGACATTATGACAGAAAAAGCGTTCCACAACGCCGAAACAATCGACATGGCGCTTGGTTGTTCGACAAACACAATGCTTCACCTTCCGGCGATAGCATATGAATGTGGGATTAGGTTAAGTCTTGATGAGTCTAATAAGATTTCACAAAATACTCCGAACCTTTGCCACTTAGCCCCTGCCGGCGAAACGTTTATGGAAGACCTCGACCGCGCCGGTGGAGTGTATGCCGTTATGGCGGAACTTTGCAAAAAAGAGCTTTTACACACCGACATTATTACCTGTACAGGAAAAACTGTTAAAGAGAATCTAGACGGTGTTTCAAACCTTAACAAAGAGGTGATTCGTCCAATCGAACATCCATATTCAAAAAATGGCGGAATAGCTGTTTTAAAAGGCAACCTTGCGCCGGACGGCTGTGTGGTTAAACAGTCTGCTGTTGCGAACGAAATGATGTCGCACAAAGGCCCAGCGCGCGTGTTTGATTGTGAAGAGGATGCAATTTCCGCAATATATGGCGGGAAGATACAAAAAGGCGACGTCATAGTTATTCGATACGAAGGGCCAAAAGGCGGCCCCGGTATGCGCGAGATGTTAAACCCAACTTCCGCAATAGCCGGAATGGGGCTTGATAAAGATGTTGCACTTATAACGGACGGGCGTTTCTCGGGAGCGACACGTGGCGCGTCGATTGGACACGTTTCCCCTGAAGCCGCCGCCGGCGGCAATATTGCATTTGTTCAAGAGGGCGACACTATATCGATTGACATAAAAAACCATAGTATAAACATAGAGGTTTCAGACGAGGTTTTAACCGAACGTCAAAAAGCTTGGGTCTGTCCAGAGCCAAGAATTAAGACGGGATATCTTGCGAGATACGCAAAACTTGTTACATCGGCAGACAGAGGAGCCGTGCTTGAATAGAATTTAATTTAAAGAAAAAATTAAACTGGTTGTGATAGATGTTTTTATGTATTGCAACCAGTTTTTTGATTATAATTTGTTAACCGTTGTTGATATAATTTGTAAAATAATATATAATAAATACGGTTTAAATTCTAATAAAATGATTGGCGGTTAATTTTAAGATGTTGATCAAAAAGGGAATGTTAGATATAAAAAAAATTGTAGCGGATTTTGGCAAAAACAAAAAACATACCATTTCAGGGTTTACCGTTACACAAAAATTTTTTTTTAACGCGTTTCATCTTTTACTTAGTTTATACATAACGTTAACACAATTTTCGCTGGTTATATTTGACACGATACCGCATGTTTTACTTGCGGTTTTAAGTTGCTTTTTGTTTTTTGTTGTGTACATAGGGCTTTTTTATCTTTGTGACTTAATTGGGAAATTTTCAATTTATTATACACCCGAAAGAAAAAAGTTTAATTTCAAGTTTGCGTTGATTATTTTTGCTGTTGTCGAGGTTGTCGTTCTGACGATGTTTTTTTCTGAAACTCCGGGAAGGGCGTATCCCGACACCGTGACACATTGGAGACAGATAACATCGGGTGTTTTTGATGATTGGCATCCGGCTATCTATACCTTTACATTACTGTTGATAACAAAGATAAAGTTTGATTATACAGCAATTTTGCTTGTTCAATGTGTTGTTTTTGGAATAGCGATCGCATATCTTTTGGCAACGATTGAATGTTATGGTATATCAAAAAAGCTAATTTATGGGATTTTGGCGCTTACACTTATTAACCAAAACACACATGTTATGTTGATGACCGCAATTAAAGACACAGCGTTTTCGTTGACACTTGTTTTTTTAGCGACACAGCTTATAAATATATATTACAGCGACGGCGAATGGATCAAAAAGCCGCTTAACATTGCATCTTTTTGTTTGGTTTTAACCTATGCTACTTTAATTAGACATAACGGATTATTGTTTACAGTTCCTTTGTTGATTATACTTTTATTGTTTTTTGAAAAATGTCGTAAACAAACAATTTGCAGTATAGCAATAGTTCTTATTCTAATTGCCTTTGTTCGCGGGCCTTTGTATTCGGCTATGGACGTTAAGAAGGACCTACACGAACACCAAACATCTTCCGAAATTATCGGAATGCCGATGACAATTCTAGCCGATATTATGGTTACAAACGCTAATGCTCTTGACCCCGAAGCAAAAGAGTTCTTAAACCTTGCAACTAGTGAGCAAGGCTGGATTGATATGTATGAAAAGGGTTCTTTTAACTCAGTAAAGTTTAGAGATGACCTTGTCCATATATGGATTTATACCGATAATATAGATATTATTAAAATGACAATTAAAAGCGCATTAAACGCCACGACGATAGCAATTAATGCAGTAATTGAACTAACCGATATGGTTTGGGCAACCACAGGAACTCCCGAAGGGAGTTTGGATTTTGAAACATCGTTTTACGACGTTCGTACATATCCAGATATAGTAACTCCTATCGACCAAAATACAACCGTACAACAAATCGCTCAAGGTATATATGAGACGGTGTTTGCGTTTGTTCCCAATTTTTTTTACGAAGCTTTGTCTTTTCTTGGAACACATTTTCTTTTGATTATGATGTTTGGGTTTTATGCTTGTAATCCTAAATACAACAAAAAAAGTGTTAAGGCTTTGTTGTTTGTTCTTCCAGTTATAATGTACAATATTGGAACAATGATTGTGCTTTGCGGAAACGACTATCGTTTTTTCCATTTTAATCTTTTGTTGTCCGCGCCGTTGGTGTTGATATTTATTGCGAAAGAAAAAAGAAATGATACTTAGCTTAATACTATTTAAAGACTGGTGGCGGAAATTTTTATGAAAACAAAAAAGATTATAAGTGACTTTAGCATAAACAAAAAACAAACTCTTTCGGGATTTAACGGTATCGAAAAGTTTTTGTTTAATGCGTTTCATCTTTTACTTAGTTTATATATAACGCTAACCCAGTTTACATTGGTTATATTTGATTTTATACCGCATGTTTTACTTGCAGTTTTAAGCTGTTTTTTGTTTTTTGCTGTGTATATAGGGCTTTTTTACCTTTGTGGTTTAATCGGAAAAATTTCGATTTATTATACACCTGAGAGAAAAAAGTTTGATTTCAAATTTGCGTTGATTGTTTTTGTTATAATCGAAGCTGTTGTTATGCTTGTTTTTTTATCGGAATTCCCCGGAACAACTAACACAGATTTTGAGTCGCAATGGAAACAGTTACAGTCGCTTTCTATAGACGATTGGCATCCCGCAATTCACACACTTACAATGTTACTTATAACGACGGTAGTTGACAGTTATGCCGCGGTTATTTTTGTTCAATTTGTGCTTTTTGGGGTTGGAGTTTCGTACCTTTTAACAACACTTGAAGTGTGGGGTATATCAAAAAAAATTCTTTATACCGTTTTGACTTTAACCGTTATCAATCAAAACAACCATATAATTTTGACTATCGCCCTAAAGGACACCGCGCTATCGCTGACGCTGTTGTTTTTGGCAACGCACATGATAAACATATATCTAAGTGACGGCGAATGGTTAAAGCGCAAATCTAATATATTTGGGTTTAGTTTGTTGATTGCATATGCAACCCTTGTTCGTCACAACGCGTTGCTATTTACCTTTTCGGCGTTAGTGGTGCTTTTATTGTTGTATAAAAAACAAAGAAAACAGATAGTAGCTTGTATTGTAATAATCATAGCGTTAATAGGCTTTGTACGAGGACCGCTATATTCTACGTTTAATGTTGTAGTTGTAGAACATCAAACGAGCTCTGAAATTATTGGGCTTCCGATGACGATTTTGGGCGACATAATGGTCACAAACTCAAACGCTCTTTCGACAGAAGCAAAGGGTTTTTTAAACCTTGCGACGAGTGACCAAGGCTGGATAGACCTTTATACAAAAGGTTCGTTTAACTCGATAAAGTTTAGCCCCGATGTTTTACAGATTTGGCTTTATACCGACGCTTTAGACATAACGCGTATGGCTTTGCAAAGTGGCCTTAACGCAACGACTATTGCAACAAACGCCGCAATAGAGCTTACCGACATGGTGTGGAAAACGACAGATGTTCCAGAGGGGCGGTTTACATTTGACACGTTTTCAAAAAGCCACGATATTGTAACGTCGCACGCGAAGCTACCCGAAGCGGTCGTCTCATCCGCTAAAAGTTTATACGACGCATTGTTTGCATTTATACCTAACTTTGTTCAAGAAGCTATTTCTTTTATAGGAATTCATTTTCTTTTGATTATGGTTTTTGGTTTTTTTGCTTGCAAACAAAAGGGCATGAAGGCACTTTTATTTGTACTTCCGGTTATATTGTATAATATCGGAACGATGGCTGTACTTTGTGGGAACGACTACCGGTTTTTCCATTTTAATCTTTTGTTGTCTGCCCCGTTTGTTGTTGTTTTTTTGGCAAAACAAAAGACACGATAAATTTCTTGACAACATTAAAGAATTAAATTAGCTAATATATCTGTATACTACAATAGTTTAACACCGGGCAACTTCAGTTTATTTGAAGTTGCCTGGTGTTTTGTGCTTGATATTTTTTTAGTTAATTCTTAATTTTTACGGCGATAACGCTGTATAAAAAAATTGGATATTTTATTTGATAAAATAGAGAAGGCTATCAAATTTTTCAAATATATGTAAATTTATATAAAAAGACCGTAAGTTTGCACAAACAACAATATTGCTATTTGTCATATTAACTGAAATTTTAAAAAAGCATTGCAATTTTTTAATTCAAGGTGTAATATTATGAAAAAGTTCGGAAACGTTTCCGGCATCGTTACCGAAATCGTTTCCGTAATAAATTGTCATGTGAAAATCCGACATTACAAGTCGGTTAACTACGTATTAAGCTCTAGCGAAAGTCATACCATAACCCGTGACAATCGACAGTAATCACAAACTAAAAAAGTAACGGGAGAGGTGTGTTTGATTTGACAATAAAAGATATTGCAAGAATATCCGGTTGCGCGGTGTCAACCGTGTCTCGTGCGCTTAACGACCATCCCGATGTGTCGGCAGAAACAAAGCAAAGGATAAACGAGATAGTTGAACAGATGGGTTTTGTTCCAAACAGCAACGCAAGACATCTGAAAGTTAGACAAAGTCGAAATGTTTCGATAATTGTAAAGGGTGCGTTTAACCTGTTTTTTGCGGGTGTGCTTGAGAGAATGCAGTTTGATTTTACTGCGGCAGGGTATAGCACGCTTGTCCATTATCTCCACGAAGACGATGACGAAGTTTTGGTGTGTAAACAACTTCAACGAGAGAATAAACCGCTTGGTTTTTTGTTTTTGGGCGGTAATATAGATAGCTTTCGCGAACAATTTGAAACGATAAGCGTTCCAAGCGTTCTTGCAACAACCGTTTGCGCTGAACTGGGTTTTGAAAACCTTACTTGTGTCGGGATAGACGACACGGCGGCAGGGGGCAAGGCTTGCGAATACCTTGTGGAAAAAGGACATAAAAACATAGCGGTTATTGGCGGAAAAACCGAAACTTCTTATATTAGTGCTCAAAGATACGACGGATTTTGCGAAGCTTATCGATTAAACTTTAATATGCCACATTCAAAAGAATTATACGAGAAATGCCGTTTTAGTACCCAAGATGGATATAACTCTATGAAAAAACTTTTGGAAAGCGATAAAGATTTTAGTTCGGTTTTTTGTATGTCTGACGTAATAGCGATAGGCGCGATAAGGGCGGCTCTTGACAAAGGTCTTAAAGTTCCCAACGATCTGTCGGTTATTGGGTTTGACGGAATCGAGTTTGGTCAGTACTTTGAACCAAGGCTTACGACGATTAGACAACCTCAACAGCTTATAGCAAAACACAGCGTAAAATCCCTTATACGTTGTATAGAAAAAAGCAAAAAAGATGCCGACGTTATTTTGGATTGTGAATTGATTGAAGGGGACAGTGTAGCGGTTAATAATTCGTAATTCATAATTCGTAATTTCGGAGCACCTTGCGGTGCTATTTAAATACATTTTTTTTAATCTTCTCGTTGACTTGTGATTAGGTTCTAGTGGCAAAGCAAGCAAAGCTTTCCTCCCCTACGACATTTTTAAAATAAACTATTCAAAATATCGCCCGAAAGGGCGAACTTACACTATTAACTTAACCAATGATATCCCCCGGAACGACCGGTTGATATAAAAACAAATTTTTTGGAGGAAAAACAAAAATGAAAAAACTACTCGCGATTTTATTAACACTCGTTTTGGTTTTTAGCTTTGTTGCTTGTAGCACACCTGCTGCAACACCGGACGACTCAACAGACGGCACAGCGACAGAACCAACGGCGGACGGAAGCGTATACTTCCTTAATTTTAAACCTGAACAAGATGAGCAATGGCAAGCGGTAGCTGCTCAGTACACAGAAGAAACAGGCGTTCCTGTAACCGTTGTTACAGCAGCTTCGGGCGAATACGAAACAACACTTATGGCGGAGATGGGAAAAACAGAAGCTCCGACATTGTTCCAAGTTAACGGACCTGTTGGAATGGCAAGTTGGGCAGATTACGCTTACGACCTTTCTGGCTCGGAAGTTTATGCCGAACTTACTTCGGATGACTTTACGCTTAAAGATGGTGACGCAGTTCTCGGAATTGCTTATCTTATCGAAACATACGGAATTATCTACAACAAAGCTTTGCTAGAACAAGCCGGTTATACAGCAGACGACATAACCGATTTTGATAGCTTCAAAGCTGTTGTTGAAGACATTCAAGCAAGAGCAGGCGAACTTGGCATTGGCGGTGCATTCACCTCTGCCGGTATGGATCCTAGCTCTGACTGGAGATTTAAAACCCACCTTGCTAACCTTCCTATCTACTATGAATATGAAATGGATGGAATCGGAAGCACAGATGCTATCAAAGGTACATACCTTGAAAACTACCAAGCTATTTGGGATCTTTATATCAACAACTCTGCGGCAGCTCCCGAAGAACTTAGCACAAAAACAGGCAACGACGCGGTTGCAGAATTTGCAAATGGCGAAGCAGTTTTCTATCAAAACGGAACATGGGCATATAACGATGTAAGCTCTTTGGGCGACGAAAACCTCGGAATGCTTCCTATCTACATTGGTGCTGAAGGCGAAGAAAACCAAGGACTTTGCACAGGCACAGAAAACTTCTGGGTTGTTAACAACGCAGCGGCTGAAGAAGACATTCAAGCAACGCTTGATTTCATGGCTTGGATGGTTACAAGCGACACAGGTAAAAACGCAATGGCTAACGAAATGGGATTTGTTTGCCCGTTCAATGGCTTCGCTCCCGATTACCTACCTTCTAACCCACTTGTAACAGCAGCTGACGATTACATCGCAGACGGCAAAACAAGCGTTAAATGGTGCTTCCCCTCTATGCCAAGTGAAGAATGGAAAAACGGCGTTGGAACAGCGCTAACAGCATATGCTGGTGGCACAGGCGACTGGGCTGGTGTTGAAACGGCATTCATAGATGGTTGGGCTTCTGAATACGCTCTTGCAAACGGTTAATCAATAGTTTTAATCTTAAAAAAGGGGTGCGCCTCAACAGGCGTACCCCTTTTAACAACAAGTAATAGTATCCGTTTTAATAATAAAAAAACAAGGAGAATAAAGTCTTATGGAAAAATCATTGAAAAAATGGTTTCCGCTATTTGTCTTGCCCACCCTACTGGCGTTTATCATCGGCTTCGTCGCTCCGTTTGTGCATGGGCTTTATTTATCTTTCCACCAGTTTATAACGATAAACCGAACAACTTTCGTGGGGTTTGAAAACTATGTAAAAGCGTTAAGCGACCCCGAATTTTTATATTCGTTTTGGTTTACGGCGGCGGTAGCCATAGTTTCAACGCTAACAATAAACATCTTGGCGTTTACGGTCGCTCTCGCTTTGACGAGAGGGATAAGAGGAACAAACACATTCAGAACGATATTTTTTATGCCGAACCTAATCGGCGGAATTATCCTCGGATATATCTGGCAGATAATCATAAACGGCGCTTTGTCGATTCTTGAACAACCGCTTTTGGCGCTTAACACTTCGGCTGGATATTGGGGAATTATCATTTTAATGCTTTGGCAACAGGTTGGCTATATGATGATAATCTATGTTGCAGGTTTGCAAAATGTTTCTAAAGACCTTTTAGAAGCTTCGCAGATAGACGGAGCAGGAATATGGAAAACACTTTTTAAAATAAAAATACCGATGGTTATGCCGTCGATAACTATATGCACATTTTTGACGTTGTCAAATGCGTTTAAATTGTTCGACCAAAACCTTTCGTTAACGTCGGGCGAACCGGGAAGCACAACCGAAATGTTGGCGCTTAACATATACAAAACATTCTACGCGCGAAGCGGGCCACAATGGAAAGGAATTGGACAGGCAAAAGCTGTTATATTCTTTATCTTGGTGGTAGTTATTGCGGTTATCCAACTTAGGGCAACAAGATCTCGGGAGGTTCAACAATAATGACAAAAACAAAATCAACTTTTAATACGTTTTTAACTGTTGCGTTTGGGATATTTTCCGTTGTACATATATATCCCATAATAATGATATTATCAAACTCGTTTAAAGAGGAGCGTTCGATAACAACAAACACAGCGTTTAATTTTCCGACAGCTGAAACGTTTGCGGGGTTCACAAACTATATAGCCGCTTTGACAACTCAGGGTTTTTTACAAAGCTTTTTCTATAGTTTGTTTATAACCGTTTCGAGCGTCGCATTAATAATCGTGTGTTGTTCGATGTGTGCTTGGTTTATAACGAGGGTTAAATCAAAATTTTCAACCACTATGTATATGGTGTGTGTGTTTAGCATGGTTGTACCATTTCAAATGGTCATGTTCTCGCTTTCCCAGATAGCGGATAGGTTAAGGTTAAACACGCCATACAACATAGCAATTATCTATCTTGGATTTGGAGCGGGTCTTGCGGTGTTTATGTTTTGCGGGTTTGTTAAAGGCATACCGCTTGAGATAGAAGAAGCCGCAACGATAGACGGTTGTAACGCGCTTCAAACCTTTTTTAAAGTGGTTTTCCCGATACTTAAACCAACCACAATATCGGTTGCGATTCTCCAAGCTATGTGGGTTTGGAACGACTATTTGTTGCCCACGCTTGTTCTTGATATCAAGCAATACAGAACAATCCCGATGCTTATACAATATTTTAGAGGAAGTTACGGCCGAGTCGAGATGGGTCCTATGATGGCGTCGATTACGTTAACAATAATACCGATAATCGTTTTCTATCTTTTTAGCCAAAAGTATATCATCGAAGGAGTTGTAGCAGGGGCGGTGAAAGGATAATGCGTGCTTGTGGTATATTGTTCCCCATTTCGAGCCTGCCCTCGGATTACGGAATAGGAAGTCTTGGCAAAACTGCGTATGAGTTTGTAGACTTTCTTAAACGATCAAAACAAACCTATTGGCAGATTCTCCCCATTGGTCCGACAGGATATGGCGACAGCCCTTATCAAAGTTTTTCGGCGTACGCTTGTAATCCATATTTTATCGACCTTGATACTTTGAAAGAACAACAACTTATTACCCAACAAGAGATAGATTCGTATGATTTCGGCGACAATAAAGTTTCGATTGATTACTATAAGCTATACATAAATCGTAACAAAATATTGAAAACAGCGTCTCAAAGGTTTGATAAAAGTAACCATGACTATCAAAACTTTCTAGCGCAAAATAGCTATTGGCTTGACGATTATGCGTTTTTTATGTCGTTGAAAGGCGAGAGAGACATGGTCGCGTTTACCGAATGGGAAGAGCCTATCTTGAAACGCGAACAACATGCGCTTGAAAGCGCAAAACAACGCCTTGCGGACGAGATAGAGTTTTATAAAGTTGTACAATATCTTTTTTATGATCAATGGACGAAACTAAAAAGATACGCCAACGAAAGAGGTATTAGAATTATAGGGGATATTCCTATATACGTTTCGCCCGACAGTTCGGATCTTTGGGCAAACAGTATTCTTTTTCAAGTTGATCAAAACGGCAAGATGTCAGAGGTTGCCGGAGTTCCGCCAGATGCGTTCACAAGCGACGGACAACTTTGGGGAAACCCACTCTACAACTGGGAATACCACGCTTTTGAAAACTATAATTGGTGGATTAAGCGTATACGTCATGCGCTTACGGTTTACGATATCGTAAGGATAGACCATTTTAGAGGATTCGAGGGATACTATGCGATACCTGCCGCCGATATAAACGCAAAAAATGGTAGATGGAGAGAGGGTCCTGGGAAAAAGTTTATCGATGAAGTAAAAAACGCCATTCAAGACCCAAAGATAATTGCAGAGGATCTCGGGTTTTTAAACGAGGGTGTGTACGACCTTTTAAAACATAGTGGTTTTCCGGGGATGAAAGTTTTACAGTTTGCGTTTGATTCGAGGGAAGAAAGCGATTATCTGCCGTATAACTATACACGAAACAGCGTAGTTTATACCGGCACCCACGACAACACGACGACGGCAGACTGGGAAACGTCGGCGCCGGAACACGATGCCTTGTTTTGCAAAAGATATCTTAACATAAAACAAAACGACAACTTCACACGCGAGTGTATACGCTCTGCTATGGGGAGCGTGTCTGATACTTGTATAATCCCAATGGCAGATTGGTTGGGGCTTGGTAGACAAGCAAGAATCAACACCCCTTCAACGCTTGGTGGCAACTGGGTTTGGCGAGCAGAGCAACAAGATTTAACCGATAAGCTTGCTGACGAGATTGCGGAAATGACAAGAATGTACGGAAGAGTTACGTACTAAAATAACAAAAACAAACGGGAACTGGACTTACAGTTCCCGTTTGTTTTTAATCGTTAAAATTGAAACTTAGAATTTTATCTAAATTTTCTTAAAGCTTTCCGGCGTTTGCTCTTTCAAGCCAGATGTGCGCGAAATCAAGCGCGCCATAAAGCCCAACTTTGTCGCTTTCTTTGATTATCCTGTCGCGTCCGTTAAGGCTTTGGTCGTTCGATATAAGTTGCATATGGATCTTTCCGGCAACCTGTTCGCCCGCAACGTTGTCAAACGAAAGTATCTGCATAAATACGATATAGCTGTCGGTAGGGTTACCATAATAGATATCGTTTTTGCAACGTACTAACGCACGACCTTTGTACATAAGGTTCTCGCTTTTGTTCTCTGACATTTAAGTCTTCCTTTCAAAAAGGTTTTAGTGGTTAAGGAAATAGTTAACAAGCGCTTGAAGAATGTCGTCTCTGTCATAGCGACGCATTAGCGCGCGTGCATTTCGATGTGTTGTTATATATGTTGGGTCTTCAGAAAGGATATAACCAACTATCTGGTTGGTTGGGTTGTATCCCTTTTCCGAAAGAGCAACATAAACCTCTCTCAAGATATCTTTTATGTCCTGTTCTTTGTTTTGTGCAATCGAAAAAGCAATTGTAGGTTCGTTCATTTTATTTCACTCCTCATACTATTTGGTACAATAATTTAAACTTAATAACAATTGATACAAGGTTAATAATACACTAAATCAAACAAAACTTCAAGTTTTTGTTTTTGTGGGGGTGTGGATAAAGGTGTTGATTGACTTTTTAGATATTTCCCCTCGCAACAAAGGTTGCCATAGGCGAGTTGCCGCCGGTGAGGGGAAATATCTAAAACAACTCTTTTACCCACTCCCTTTTTGTGGGAGTGAACAATCGTTTTAATTTGTTTTTCTATATTAAAACTGTTTAACCAAATCTCTTTTGTGTATCATTTAACTTCTTAAAACAACGTCGATAGTTTTGAGTTTTTCAAGACAAGAGGCAACCATTGAGTCAACCTCTACATCGGTCAACGTTTTTGTTCTGTCGCGAAGAACAAGGTTGTAAGCGAGGCTTCTTTTGTTTTCGCCGATACCATCGCCCGTGTATATGTCGAAAAGTTTTATAGTTTCAAGATATTCTCCACATACCGATTTAACTATCTTTTCAATCTCGGCGCTCGGCGTGTCTATGTCACAAACCAAAGCGAGGTCGCGCGTTGTTGCGGGGAATTTCGGAAGATGTTTGTATTTGTTTTCGGGATTTCTAAGTTCAAACAATTTTGCAACATTAATTTGCGCTATAACCGAATGTGGAGCGGCGTCAAAGTTTTTGATGACATCGGGGTGGATTTCGCCGATAGTTGCAACAGTTTCGCCGCCTACAACTATCGAAGCGGAACGCCCGGGATGATAGTATGGACAATCTTTAAGCGGAATATACTCCATATCGTATATAAAACCACATCCGAAAAGGGTATCGACAATTCCTTTAAGCTTAAAGAAATCCATGTCACCATAACCGCCGATTATAAAGTTTTTCGGCTCGTTCGGAAGGCTGTCGACGTCGTCGTTTGCTATATATTCTGTCGCCATCTCAAAGATGCCACAGTTTGCCGTCCTTGCGTTTTTGTTGCGTGAAAGTCCCTCAAGCATGGCAGGAAGGGCAGTCGTTCTCATGAGCGAGGTATCCTCGCCAAACGGGTTACTTATGACAACGGCTTTTCTGAGTGTCGAGTTTTGCGGAATAAAAAGCAAATCGAGCATCTTGGGGCTCATAAACGAATATGTATTAATTTCATAAAGTCCGCATGCGATAGCAGTTGAGATTAATTTTCTGTCAAAACGTTGTCTTTCGGTTGGCCGTGCGGCGGCTATTCCGTCCATAACGGTCGAGGGGATAACGTCATATCCATATATTCTCGCAATCTCTTCTGCAAGGTCGGCAACCCCTTCAACATCGGCACGGAACGACGGAGGCACAACGGTTTTTTGGTCGTCTGATACCGTGAATTCAAGGCTTTCAAGCGTTTTAATCATAAATTCTTTCGAGATATCGGTGCCAAGCAGAGCATTTATTCTTTCGACGTCAAGCTTAATTGTCGGCATTGGGGTTATGTCGCCTTTAATATCAACAAGTCCGCCAACAACATCGCCGGCGTCTAACATCTCGACAAGTTGAAGGGCACGCATTACTGCGGGAACTGTGCTTTCGGGGTCGAGTCCTTTCTCAAAGTGTCCCGAAGCGTCGGTGCGAAGACCTAGCGTTTTGCTTGACTTTCGCGTGGACGGTCCGTCGAACATAGCAGATTCAATTATAACCTCAGTCGTGTCGTCATACGTTCCGCTGTATTCGCCACCCATAATTCCGGCGATACCGATTGATTTTTCGGGGTCAGCGATAACGGTCATTTCGCTTGTAAGAGTTCTTTTTACTCCATCAAGCGTTTCGAGAACCTCGCCGTCTTTTGCTTTTCTAACTATTATATGCCCATCTTTGATGTTTTTTAGGTCGAAAGCATGCATAGGTTGGTTGTATTCATACATAACAAAGTTTGTTATATCAACTATGTTGTTGACAGGGCGCATTCCTATTTGGCGTATCCATCTTCTAAGCCATTCGGGGGAAGGGCCGACGCGAACGTTTTTGACAACCGCGCCGGTATATCTAAGACAGGTATCGGGTGTTTCGTTGGTAACTTTAAGCATAGTGTTGATATCGCCTACAGTCTTTTTAACTGTCGGTTCCGGAAGGTTGAATTTTTTCTCAAAAGAAGCCGCAACCTCTCGCGCAATTCCGGCAGCACAAAGACAGTCGGGGCGGTTGCTTGTTATGTCAAAATCTATTATAGTTTCGTCAAGTCCTAAAAGCTCCATAACGTCAACGCCGATTTCGGTGTCTTTATTAAGAACCATTATTCCGTCTTCTATGCAATCGGGATAGTCCCTTTCGGTTAGGCCTAGTTCGCTTAAAGAACAAAGCATTCCCTCGCTTTTAACTCCGCGAAGCTCGCCCGTTACAATCTTTTTGCCCTCGATAATCGTTGCGCCGTCAAGAGCTACCGGTACCTTGTCGCCTTGTTTAAGGTTTTGAGCACCCGTGACTATCGTTAATTTTTGAGGTTTGGCAACGTCAACTGTGCATATCCAAAGCTTGTCGCTGTCGTTATGTTTTTCTATCTTTTCAACAACCCCCGTAACTATGTTTGAAAGCTCGGGAAATTCTTTTGAAAATCCCTCGACCATAGTTCCGGTCATCGTCATTCTTGCGGCAAACGTTTCGTTTGTTACATCTATATCTGTGTAGTTTTTTATTAAACTTAAAGGTAGTTTCATATTTTTAATTCTCCTTATCTTATTTTAAAACTGTGAAAGAAAACGCATGTCGGGATCGAACAAAAGACGAAGATCGTCTATGCCATAGCGCATCATCGTCATACGGTCGAGACCCATTCCAAACGCAAAGCCAGAATATTCGTCGGGGTCAATTCCACAGTCTCTAAGGACTTTTGGGTGGACCATTCCGCAACCTAAAATTTCGATGTATCCCTCGCCTTTACAAAGACGGCAACCACTTCCTTTACATACAAAGCAAGTCGCGTCCATCTCGGCGGAAGGTTCGGTAAAACGGAAATGATGGGGACGGAAACGCACGCGACTTTCGTCGCCATAGAGCTTTTTAGCGAAAACTTCAAGTGTTCCCTTAAGGTCGGTCATTCTTATGTTTTTATCAACAACAAGGCCTTCGATTTGATGAAAGATAGGAGAATGGGTGGCGTCTACTGCGTCGGAACGATAGACCCTTCCCGGAACGATAACCCTTATCGGGGGTTTTTGGGAAAGCATGGTTCTCGCTTGCATAGGCGAGGTTTGCGTTCTTAAAACTACGTTGTCGTTGATGTAAAACGTGTCTTGAGTGTCGCGCGCCGGGTGCCATTTCGGGATATTTAAAAGCTCAAAGTTATATTTATCAAGCTCGACTTCGGGTCCTTCGACAACATCAAAGCCCATGCCCAAAAAGATCTCTTTAACTTCGTCCAATATCTGCATAATCGGGTGGCGTTTTCCAACGCTTGGAACAACGCCGGGAAGGGTTACGTCGAAACGTTCCGCTTTAAGAGCCGCTTCGGTTGCGGCTTTTTGAAGCGAGTTTTTTGTTGAGGCTATAAGCGCTTCGATTTCAGTTCTTGTCTCGTTGACGAGTTTACCCATGGCCGGTTTTTCTTCGACAGGAACAGAACCCATCTGTTTTAAAATTTCGGTTAGCGTTCCTTTTTTTCCGAGAACTTTAACGCGAAGTTCTTCAACATCGGCAGGCTTTGCCGCTGTTTGTAAAGCGGATTTTGTTTCTATCAAAATCTGTTCTAATTTATCTTTCATCAAGATATCCTCCAAAAATATAGTATAAAATAATAAAAACTTCGTCCTAAAATAATTTTCAGGACGAAGCATAACACAACACTCCGCGGTACCACCCGCATTTTTGCAACAAAAAAGCAAACACTTTCTTTGCTTTGTAACGAAAGCAACTCGTTTTACTCTACTTTAAACTACAAATAGTTTGTTCAAGCAAACCGCTCACGGGTGAACTTCAAAAAATCGTAGTTTCTTTGGTTTGCTTCCAGCCCAAGGCAAACCTCTCTATTGGCGAAACTCGTATACTTTTTACTTATCCCGGTCAATGCGTTTTTAATATAATATCCGCTGTAAGGCAAAGATATCTTGAACATTATTCTACCAAACTATGTGAAAATGTTCAAGTCTTTTTATAAAGTTTGCAATAACGTACAATTTATTATATAATTTTAGTATGATAATTGGTATAGGAAACGACATAGTCGAGATAAAAAGGGTTGAACAAAGCCTTTTGAAAAACCAAAGGTTTAAAGATTTTTGTTTTTCACAAAAAGAACAACAAGCTTTTTTGCAAAGAAAAGACGCGGCAAGTAAGTTTGCTTCTTGCTTTGCGGCGAAAGAGGCGTTTGGAAAAGCCCTTGGAACAGGGGTTAAAGGATTTAACTTTACGGATATTTCGGTATTACGGGACCAAAACGGAAAACCGTATTTCGAGTTTTGCGAAAACGCGAAGAACATTGTTGAAACTTTGGAAGCAAATGTTTTTATTGCGCTTTCCAATACAGACGAGTTAACCGTTGCAACGGTAGTCATAGAAAAAATATAGAAAAATTACAGAAAGGGAAAATTAAATGGAACAAACAACATTTTATATCAAACTGTCTTCTATAGACGATATGAAAGAATTCGTCGAAATAACAACTGCATCGATGGGCGAATTTGATTTAATTTCAAAACCTTTTGTTTTGGATGGGAAATCGCTTATGGGACTTTTGTCGTTGCCTAAGGGAACGCCTATTTGCCTTGTCGCGAAAGATGCGGAAAAAGAAACGATTAAAAAACTTAGAAAATTTGAAAACAAAAACGACGAGGAGAGTTAAAAAAATTATGGAAAACAGATATATAGAACTTACGATAGAAAAACAAAAGAACATAGCGCTTATTGCGCATGATAATATGAAAAAAGAACTTCTCGAATGGTGCGAGCACAACCGAGAGACGTTAAGTAAACATTTTCTTTGCGGAACTGGAACGACCGCAAGAATTATAGCGGAGCACACGGGGCTTCCTGTTAAAAGTTACAATAGCGGGCCTTTAGGAGGCGACCAACAAATAGGCGCAAAGATAGTTGAGGGAAGGATAGATTTTATAATATTCTTTTCCGATCCTTTAACCGCCCAACCACACGACCCCGACGTAAAGGCGCTTTTGCGTATTGCACAAGTTTATGATATACCTATGGCGAGCAATCGCTCGACAGCAGATTTTCTTATAACCTCGACGCTTATGGATATGGAGTATACGCATAAAGTGCAGGATTTTAACATGATAGCCCAAATAAGGGCAGGGGAGCTAGCGCAAGGTTAAAACGGATTTAATTCGTAATTGTGGTTTGTCGGAACGACGAATTAGCGCCACTTGCGTGGCGAGATTTTGAATAGT
>CAYJFO010000029.1:0-18353 GCA_964369645.1 uncultured Oscillospiraceae bacterium
AAAACGCGTTAGAGCAGATTTTTTCAAGCGCAAAAGCTTTCACGTTTTCGCTTACAACGGTTTTTTTGCTTTTTGCGGCGTCCGCCGGCATACGAAGCCTTGGCGACGGTATTCAATATGTCTACAACAAAAACGTCAAAATTCCATTTCACAAGGATATTTTAAGATCTTTTGCAACGACTCTTCTTTTTATTTTAACGCTACTTTTTGCTGTGGTCATACTTTTGCTTGGGGACCCAATAAAAACACTGCTCGATTTTTTTGGATTCAACAACAACACGAACTTTTTTTTCGTCGTCATAAACTATAAAAACCTTATCTTTGTTTTAATGCTAACCGTAATATTTATGACCGCCTACAAAGGTCTTGCGAAAAGCGAGATTCCGACATTTGGGCATTTTTTCGGGGCTTTAATCGCCGCCGGAGGTTGGGTTGTTTTTTCGTTCGGATTCAATATCTACATCGAAAATTTTTCGGCTTATCCTAGTTTATACGGAGGGTTTGCAATTATAATCGTGTTTATGCTTTGGCTTAACATGTGCATGGTTATACTTTTACTTGGTGCGGAAATCAACAAAATGTTGTATAATAGAAAACATAAAAAATAAAGCAAAGGAATTTTTGTAAAAATGAAATTTAAAACAGCTATTTTTGATCTTGACGGAACACTTATGGACACGCTTGACGATCTTCAAGACAGCGTAAACTATATGCTAGCGCAGTTTTCTTATCCGCTAAGAAGCTATCAAGAGATACGCGCGTTTGTCGGCAACGGCATACGTCGTTTGATCGAACAAGCGGTTCCCAGCGGTCTTTCAGAACAAGATATCGACAACTGTGTTGATGTTTTCATGGCACATTACGACAAAAACATGGAGAACAAAACCGCGCCGTACGACGGCGTTATCGACGTTTTAAAGACGCTTCGCGAAAACGGAATACGAACCGCCGTTTGTTCAAACAAGTTTGACGAGGGTACAAAAACCCTTTGCAAAAAATGGTTTGGCGACTTGATTGAAATCGCTATCGGCGAATCAAAAACCGTTACAAAAAAACCCGCTCCCGATTCAGTTTTTGAAGCGATTAAACAACTCGGTGTTGAAAAAGATTCTGCCGTTTACATAGGCGACAGCGACGTAGACGCAAACACAGCCAAAAACTCGGGACTTCCTTTCTTGGGTGTTGCGTGGGGATTCCGTGACAAACAGCTTTTGGAGTCGCTCGGGGCGATAAACGTTGTTGACAAACCAAGCCAAATTTTAGATTATTTTATAGGGTAACTATGGACAACGATAAGCTATTTGAAAAAGCAAAAAAAATCAAAGCGGTTTTATGCGACGTTGACGGAACGCTTGTAAACAACGACAAAGAGATAACGGATTTTACCGCGACAACTATTAAAAACGTCGCAAAAAAAGGCATCTTTGTCTCGATATGTTCGGGTCGAGTTGCGCCGATGCTTTCGGTTATGACAAATAAACTCGACATTAAAGGCCCTGTGGTTTCGGTAAACGGCGGGCTAATCGTCGACAGCGTAACCGGCGATACATTGTTCGGTAAAAAGATAAAAAGCAAGTCGGCGCGTGAAATATTTTTGTTCTCGCTCGAAAAAGGGCTCGACTGTGGGGCGGTTGTTTCGACCGGTGCACACTTTACAAAAAACAGCTACCGCATTAAGATATTTGAAAAATACAATGTTCAAGCACAACAAAGTGGCCAAAATCAGCTTGTTTTAACGACGTCGAACGACCCCGATATTGTCAATTTTGAAGACGTGTATAAATTTTTGATACTTGCAAAAAACCAAGATGAATACAATACCTATCGCGAACATTTTGAACAAAACGATAATCTTTTTGTTGTTTCGTCCGAAAAGTTATTGATAGAACTCATGCCGTCCGGCGTTAACAAAGGTCTTGGTGTTTTGGAAATTGCAAAGCTTCTCAAGATAACACCGGACGAAGTTATGGTGTTCGGAGACTTTGAAAACGACAAAGAAATGTTTGAAACGGCAGGGTTTCGCGTCGCGATGGGCAACGCCTCGGACGAGATAAAAAAACTTTCCGACTACGTAACCGACACTAATCAAAATGACGGTGTCGCAAAGGCTCTCGAAAAATTTTTACTTTAACTTTGAATTCAAGAAAGATATTTTGCCGACATGATTAAAGATTTTTTAAAAAACAACGTTCACAAACTTATATTTTTTTGTTTGACATTTGTGTTTATAGTTACGATGATACCGATAATCGAGATATCCGCGTATAACTTCCCGTCGGCGGATGATTTTAGCTCTTCGATGCCTGTTAAAATCGCGCTTGAAAACGGCGAAGGTTTTTTTGGCGCTTTGGACGGTATCTTCAACTATGTTAAAAGCAACTACTTCAGTTGGCAAGGAACTTTTTTTGGACTATTTCTAATGGCGCTTAACCCTCTTGGATACTTTCCTACGGGAATTACTGTACACCCCGTCATACTTGTGTTGTTGTTGGTTTTTGGCATAACGTTTTTTGTCCGCTCGTTCGCCAAGATTTGTTTAAAAGATGTCGACAGATTCAGCGCATATTCCGTCGGGCTTGGTCTTTCGATATACTGTGTCCAGTTTGTCCCACGGGCGGTGGATGCGTTTTTTTGGTATACCGGTGGATTTTTGTACACAGGGGTGTTTTCCCTTTCTCTAATACTTTTCGGCGCTGTGCTACGAACGATTAAAACACAACGAAACATTATTTTAAAACTAACGATATGTTCAATCTTTGCGTTTCTTTTATCGTCTGGAAACTACATAAACAGTGTTTTAAACACGATGGTTTTATTTTTCATCGCGGTATATGCTTTCACAATTAAAAACAAATCGGAGAATAAATCGACTTTTAAACGTTCCGTAATAATATTTACGTCGCATATGATAGGTTTTGTGATAACAGTGCTCGCTCCCGGTAACTTTGCACGGATAAGCTTAACCGAGACTCAAGGAGACGGAACTTTTTTTTCCGACGTTGTCGTTCGCTCGTTTAAGTTGATGTTTGAAACGGCGCTTATGTGGACAGGGCTTCCGCTTATCTTGCTGTGTGCCTTGCTTGTTCCGTTGTTTTACACGATTGTCAAAAAACAAAATTTCACGTTTCGCTATCCTATTTTATTTATAGCGGTGTTTTTCGTTTGTGTAACCGTTTTGTGGTTTCCCTATCTTTTTCCGTACATTGGGGTTTACATCGCGTTTGATACAGCCCTTCGCGTCACCAACCTGTTATTTTATTCGTATATATTTTTTGTTGTTGCAAGCGTTTATTATGTCGTGGGCTATCTCTACAACTATCTACACGCAATGTTTGAGGGCGAGAGCTTTTCGTTTGCTGAGATACAAAAGATAATAGCGAAAAAAAGCGTAAAAAAGATACTTTGTTTGTGGTATGGCGCGATTTTGGTTATGGTTGTCGCGTGGTTTGTGGTGTCCTCCCCGTTAGGGCTAACTTCGTACATCGCACAAAGAGACCTCTCTGACGGAACCGCTTTAGCATACCGCGCCGAACAACAAGCGTTTTTCGACCAACTTAACGACCCCGAAACGCAACACGTCGTTATAGACGATTTCACCGTATTCCCGTATCTTTTGTGGTCATATGAATCCAACACTAAACCAGCACATTGGACACATTGGCTTCCGTTTATACAAAACTACTACGGCAAAAACGAAATATTGGTAAACTAGATACATTAGTTTAAAAATAAAACAAAAAACTTGCGGCTCAAGGGTCGCTTTTTTTTGCGTTTTGTGCAATAAACAATGTTTCTAATTGATTGTTTATTTTAGTTTTACAAAACTTTAATTTTTATACACACATCACTAATACATTTTTGTTTTAATATTAATATATATTATTACTTAATTAAAGCAGACAATCTCAAGGAGGCGTTAATATCATCAAAAAAAGTTTTAGTCTTGTATGTGTGGCTATATCTATGCTGTCTTTAAGTTTTTCGGCAACATGCTTTGCGACTCCACAACAAAAAAACATAATAACAGTGGGCTATTCTGCGCATTCTGATAACTTTATTAACGACCTTAAAAGTCAAACCCACAAAGGCTATGGATACGACATTTTTAAAAAAATAGAGGATGTAAGCAACCTTGAGTTTGAATTTGTTCCGATAAACGGCGATTTGGTCAGCGCGGTTGAGAGAAACGTTGTTGACGTTGCTGGGTTTGTCATTAAAACACAAGCGAATACCGAACGAGTCAGCTTTTCTAAATATCCATTTAGCAAAACTTTTTCGGTTCTTGGGACAAAAGACCACGATCAATCATACAACGACCCTCAAAACATCGACGGGAAAACCGTTGCACTGTTTAACGACAGCATAGGGCAATCGCATCTCGAACGATATCTTGACTTTTATGACATATCTGTAAATTACTTATTCGGGTCCGAAAGTTATTATATGAACCTTGACGCGGATTACTATTTGACATATACCCAGGACAACAATTCCGAATATCTAAACAACGTTTTAAACCTCGGCGTCTACGACCTATATATGATTACGAGCTTTGAAAACGAAGATATTTTAAACAATCTTGACACAATCTTTTTTGACGTTGTTTCAACTGAGGGCAATTATTTTCTAGAACTTGAAGAAAAATATCTTGCCAAATATATAGAACTTAACCACCGCTCATTAAATCCTTCCGAAATCGCAACTTTAAAAGAAACTCCGCTTGAAGTCGGGTATATCTCGGACTATGCTCCGATATCCTATACAAATGAAAAAGGCGAGCCAGCCGGATCTTTAGTTGAAATTATGAACCTGTTTGTCGAACAATATGGTTTCGACATTTATTACACCCCCTATAGTTTGCAAGATGACAAAAGCGCCCACGAGAATTTTGACATTATGCTTACGATTTATGGCGACGGTGTCCACGACCACCAACACTATGATATAAGCGAAGCATTTTTCAACCTTCCGATGTATTCTCAAATACACAGCGACATCTACGAACAATATTCAGACACACAAAACATCTTCAACAACCTCGATAAAATCGGGGTTCTTCCGTATGATTTTTTGGGAGCTGGGGAATTTGAAGAACGGTTTCCGCGCAGCGAAATGGTTGTCTATCACGATTGGCACACATTGTTGGACGATTTCGCACAAAAAAAACTTGATTCGATTATAACAACCGAAAGCGCTTCAACCTATGCCGAGATATATCTAAGCGATGTGGAACGAGTTACCGTTCCAACCGATTTAACAATTCCGCTGCACTTTTTCATTGCGAAAGATATATCGGAACAATATATTCCGATATTTAACATAATGTCGGACAATTTTTCCGAAGATATATATCAAAATATTATAAACAACAACTCAATCGAATTCTATCCAAATCCAACCCTTATGGATCATATCAGACAAAACATAGCGTTTTACTTTACTGTAATTATTACTTTGGCCTGTATCATTATATCTGTGCTTATTAGACAACAACAAAAAAAACGCGATATAATTTCAAAAGCGTACAATACCGATAAATTGACCGGCCTAATGTCGATGAACAGGTTTGGTGAAATCCTTTTTGAGACAATTAACGGGTGCAATCCGAAAGAATATGAACTCATATCGTTCGACGTAGATATGTTTAAAACGATAAACACCCACTACAGCGACGAGCGCGGAACCGACGTTATTGTTGCAATCTCCAAAGCATTGAACAAGGCGTATAACGACAATTCGGCTTATATAACGCGCAGAATAGCGGACCAATTCTTAATTCTGAAAAAGGTTGGAGACGGAAAAGAGATCGAGGAGATATATGAAAACTTTATACTTCCGAGCGTTAAAAAAGCTATCCAAAACAAAAGCAAAGTTGTCATGTCGTTTGGACATATAGTAATCGAGGACAACAACGAAAATGCATCCACTATAATGGGCCAAGCCGACTCAGCAAGAAGGCTTGGTAAAGGAAAACATAACACGACATTTATAACGTTTGACGACAATATGCGCAAACAATATAAAGATAAAATCGAATTTACTTTCCGGATGGAAAAAGCTCTTGAAGACTGTGAGTTCAAGGTTGTGTTCCAACCTAAAATAAACTTTAAAACTTTAAAAGTAGACGGCGCAGAGGCACTTGTTCGTTGGATTCCGAAAAACGGCGACAGAATATTTCCGAATGAATTTATTCCGGTTTTTGAAGAAAACGGGTTTATCGCGGAGCTTGATATGTGTGTTCTTGAACAAGTCTGTATGTTTATTAAACAAAACCCCGAACAAACACCGCGGATTTCGGTTAACCTTTCGGGATATACCGTTCTTTCCGAAAACCTTGTGCAAACAATTTCCGATATTACTACCAAACATCAAGTACCCCACGAAAACCTTGAGTTCGAAATAACCGAAAGCGCTATGGTAGGAAACGAAAACGAGTTTCTCATGTTTACAAAAAACCTTAGAAATTTAGGATATATTGTTTCTATCGACGATTTTGGCGCTGGCGTTTCTTCGCTTAACCGCTTAGCAACGATTGAAGCTAACATTCTAAAGCTTGACAAGGCATTTTTCGACGTAGATGAAAACAGCAAAAACAGCAAAGTTATCGTCCAAGACGTCATATCAATGGCAAAACATCTGAAAATGTCGGTCGTTGCGGAGGGAGTTGAAACAAAAAAACAAGCCTTATGGCTAAAAGAGATCAATTGTGATTACGCTCAAGGATTTTATTTTGAAAAACCGCTAGACCAAGACACATTTAGAGAGCTTTTAACAAACGGTAAAGCATACGAGATTCAATAACAACATCGACAAAATACACTAAAGCGGACAGGTTATAAAAACCTGTCCGCTTATTAAATTTACTATTTTATTTATTTCGCTGTTTGTCGACTATAGTTAAAATTAATCAAACTATTCGGCAACACTTATTCTGACAAAGAATCAGCTACTTGCGGATTTACTCCTGCATCAAGAGCTTTATTCGAATTGTTTCTCTCAACATCTGCCCAAGATTCTTGTTTTTCTTCGCCCATCATAGTAAGCGAAACTCTTTTGGCATCAAAGTCAATTCCGATAAATTTAACCGTTACGATATCTTTGGTTTTAACGTCGGCGCTGCTTGGGATTTCCGAGATATGGACAAGTCCATCAATGCCAGGAACGATGTGTACAAAAGCACCAAACTTTGTAACAGAAGCAACTTCTGCTTCGATTTCGTCGCCGATATCATACTTTTCTTTTAATATGTTCCATGGGTTTTGTGCTTCGTCGCGATATCCAAGCGAAATTCTGCCCTTCTCAGCATCGTAGTCCTTAACGTAGACCTCGATCTCATCTCCAACTTTAACGATATCTGCGGGGGTTTTAATTCTCTGCCACGAGAGTTCCGAAACGTGTACCATTCCGTCTACGCCGCCAATGTCAACAAACGCACCATAGTTTGTAAGCGACTTAACAACACCTTTATATCTGCTTCCGACACCAATTGTCGAAAGAACTTGTTCGCGAAGTTTTGCTCTTTCTTCCGAAAGCACAGCCGAAATAGAGCCGATAGCTCTTCTACGCTCGGGTGTAACTTCAAGAATTTTAATTTTAACCGTTTGGCGTAGATATTTATCAAACGGCTCGCCACGACGCTGGGTCGCTTGTGAACCAGGTATAAACACACGAACACCTTTAACGGTAGCTATCAAACCTTTTTCAACCACTTCTGTTACGTAAGCGTCAACAATCTCGCCATCTTCACAAGCTTTGGCAAGTTCTTCGATACCTTTTTCGCTATCAATTTTTTTCTTTGAAAGCATAACTATTCCGTCTTGGTCGTTGACTTTAATAACTACCAAGTTAAGCTCGTCGCCAATCTTGCAGATATCGTGAAGCGTAAGAGTTGGGTCATCGCTCATCTCGTCTGCCGGAATAAATCCCGTTTGTTTTCTTCCGATATCAACAGCAACTTCGTTACCCCTGATTTCGGTTACAATTCCGGTTATGCGTTGGTTGCGATGAACCGGACGCATCGAATTTTCAAGCGCCTCTTCAAAGTTAAATTCTTCTTTTATTATTTCGCTCATTTTACTGAGTACCTCCTTGATTATCGGCGCCGGGGTTGAAGCACCCGCAGTCACTCCGATGCTGTTTGTATTTATAAACATTTCGCTTTGAAGTTGGTTTGCCGTTTCGATTTGATACGTCGTCGCATAGTCGGAACAAACATCACTCAACTTTTTTGTGTTGGAACTTTGGTTTCCGCCTATCACAACACAAACATCATTTTGCTTTGCAAGTTGTCTTGCTTCTTGCTGTCGCGCCATTGTTGCGTTGCAGATTGTATCGTGTCGTTCTATATCCTTAAACAAAGTGAAAGCATACTCTACAAACTCATTATATTTTAACAGATTGAAGGTGGTTTGTGCAACCATTATTACAGGAATTACGTCGGAAATTTCAGAAAAAATTTCAAAAAGTCGCTGTTTTGTATCAAAAGTGTATGAACTACCGGCACAATGACCAATAATTCCGGAAACTTCGGGGTGATTTTTGTCTCCTGCGATTAACACAATTTTCTTTTTTTGATTGTCGCGACCAACAATTTTGTGTATCTTGGTCACGAAAGGGCATGTCGCGTCCGCTATTTCGATGCCAAGTCGTTCACATTCCGTATATATATCCTTCGCAACTCCGTGGCTTCTTATCACAAGAATCGAACCGTCTTGCGCGTCGCTTGGAGAATTTGCTATCTCAACCCCATCCTCAAGCAACTTTTGGACAACCTGTGGGTTGTGGATAATCGGCCCTAGCGTTTTAATCTTTTTATCGCTTTTAACAAGCTTTTCGCAAAGCTTAACCGCCCTATCAACACCAAAGCAAAATCCAGCGGTTTTCGCAACCGTTATCTTGCTCATCTTTATATCTCCTTTGAAAGCTGTACAAGTTGTGCCTTAAGCTTTTTCGAGATCTCGCGAGCGGAATGTATCGCTTGTTCCGTGGTCTCGGTTTTAACCGTCATAATAGGCTCGCCCACTAGCATTTTTGTCTTTTTGAAAAATTTTATTCTACAAGGTTCATATTTTATGTACATCGGAACTATCGGAACTCCGGCGCTCGACGCAACAACCGCCGCGCCCGATTTAATTCGCCCTAGTTCCCCCGTTTTTGAACGCGTTCCCTCGGGAAACAAAAGAAGTCCTTCGCCATTTATAAGAAGCTCGACCGCTCCGCCCAAAGCCTCTTGGTCGCCCGCTCCGCGTCTAACCGGAAACACCCCGGCGTTTGTAAAAAACCAGTTTAAAAACTTGTTTTCAAATATCTCGGCTTTACCCATAACCCGAAGATATCTCTTTACCTTAGCTACAACTATAACAGGGTCTGCCCAATGTACGTGGTTTGGGGCTAAAACAAAACCTCCGGTTTTCGGTATGTTGTCCTCCCCTTTAATCGAATGGCGATAAAATGGGTAAAAAATAATGTCTGCCGGTCTGCGTAGAAGTTTCATTAATATCATTTTTGGAGTTTTTCCTTTACAAGGTCACATAAAATTTTAATAGATTTTTCAAGTTCGTTGCCCGTTGTGTCGACATACTCGGCGTCGTCCGCAACTTTAAGAGGAGCTATCTCGCGGTGGCTGTCGTCATAGTCTCGTTTGATAAGATCAGACAAAACCGCGTTATAATCGGCGCTCATTCCTTTATCTTTAAGTTGGATATATCGGCGCATAGCCCTGTCTTCGGGAGAAGCGGTTAGATATATCTTTATATCGGCATCTGGAAGAACAACCGTGCCTATGTCGCGCCCATCCATTACGACGTTGTTTGCTTTTGCAATGTCCTTTTGAAGCGTAAAAAGAAACTCGCGAACCGACGGAAGCGCCGAAACCGCAGAAGCCGCCATCGACACAGCTTCGCTTCGAATCTTGCCCGAAACGTCGTTGTTGTTCAAAAACACTCGTTGTTCCGTTCCGACAAAACGTAGTTCTATTAAAAGTCCCGTCAAAAGAGCCGCCACGTTTTTGTCTTTGCGCATATCAACGCCTTTTGACATGACAAAATAAGCTATCGTCCTGTAAAGCGCGCCGGTGTCAACATATATATATCCGAGTTGCTCCGCAAGCTTCCTTGCAATTGTACTTTTTCCCGCTCCCGCTGGTCCGTCAATAGCTATTGATACCATAAGTCAAAAACTCCTTTATAATTAATTATTTTTTTCAGCTTAGTGCTATGCCGATTATTCTATCTTTAAACACAGCTATTCTCTAAGTATATGGTTGCCTGCTGCCGCTGCCGTTGAAAACGCTATTCCGAGATTAAACCCTCCGGTATACGCGTCACAATCGAGAACCTCGCCAACAAAATATAGGTTGTCAACCTTTTTCGATTGCATTGTTTTCGGGTTAATCTCTTTAAGTTCAACTCCGCCCGACGTTATTATAGCTTGTTCAAATCCCGCAAGATCGGTTATCTTTATCTCGAATCTTTTCAAAACTAAAACAAGTTTCTTGCGTTGGTCCGCCGTAATCGAATTAACCTTTTTTGAAGGATCTATACCGCTTCGAGTTATTATTATTGGTATCAACGACTTTGGAACTAACATAGAAAGGCTGTTTTTAAACTCTTTATTTATGTTCTCTTTAAAGTCTCGCCAAATCCTTTGGTCGAGTGTGTCGGCGGCAAGCGCCGGTTTTAAATCGACAAAAACATCAAGATTTTCGAAATCTTTATCACGAAGCCTTGACGAAAGCGAAAGCGAAAGCGGCCCCGAAATCCCATCGTGTGTGAAAAGCATCTCACCTTGTTCGGAAAAAAACTGCTTTTTATTATAAACCGCGTTTAGCGTGACGTTTTTAAGCGAAAGGCCCGAAAGGCAATAAAGCTCTTTGTCACTTGACTCAAGCGATACTAGCGCAGGAATCGGTTTTGTCACGGTGTGTCCGTGCTGTTTTGCGAAACGATATCCGTCCCCCGTGCTTCCTGTGAGCGGATATGACTTTCCCCCCGTCGCAACCACCACCGCTTTACAGGTGTACACAGTTTTATCACCCGTTAAAACACAAAACAAACCGTCGTCGTTTTGGTCTATCCGTTTAACGTCCGCCGTCGCTATCGTTGCCCCGCTTTTAATCGCGAATTCTTTAAGACAATTAACTATGTCGGCGGAGCGGTTGGAGTTCGGGAAAACCCTGTTTCCCCTTTCTGTTACAAGCGAAACCCCTTTGTCGTTGAAAAACTTCATTATATCACGCGGACAAAACGCCGAAACTGAACTTCTCAAAAACTTGTCCCCTCTTATGACGTTTGAAAGAAACGTCTCAACATCACAATCGTTTATAACGTTACAACGTCCTTTGCCGGTTATTAGAAGTTTTTTGCCAACTATTTTATTTTTTTCAAGTACAACAACCGAAAGGTTTCGTTTTGCGGCAAACCCCGCTGCCATAAGCCCCGAAGCCCCGGCGCCGACCACAACAACATCTATATTTTTCAATAAGTATTCCTCTATTTTTTTTAACAACCAAGATTTTAAATTATTAAAACTTTAAGTTGTTTCACAATATATTGTATTATATATCTATTTAATTTTCAACAAAATTTTCAAATGTTAATTATAGGTTATTACAAATTTTCAATTCACTTAATATTTAAACAAATTTATACTATATTTGTCAAAAATGTTATACAGCCTTGAAAAAAAAACATCTTTGTGTTTTTTGCATAAACAAGTGTTAAACTAAGCGCAAAACTTTAATCAAAAATATAAACTTTTCACAAACTTAATTTTTTCAACATCTATATATAGACACAAAAACTATAACGTGATATAATTTATACTAAATCTAGTGTATGGAAAAACAATATCAAAACCAAATACAATATATAGTGTATACAAGAGTTCTTCTATTTAGGCGATTTAAGATCAATTTCAAACACAGTGTTTGCGCATAGTTTTAAAGCTTTTTGAGGAAATCTGTATTTTTTTTGCTCTTGTTGCATTTTTGGAAGGATAAATCTTTGAAAATATCGGGATTTTTAAAAACTTCGTTAACCGACTACACCGACAAAGTTTGTTCCGTTATCTTTGTCGGTGGTTGCAACCTGCGTTGCCCGTTTTGTCACAACGCGACGATTGTAAACGGTGAGACAGCCGAGATAAGCCAACTCGAGGTAGTTAAATTTCTCGAAAAAAGAAAAAATATGTTGGACGGTGTTTGCGTATCTGGAGGAGAGCCTCTTGCGCAAAACGACATCGAAAGTTTGCTTTTAACTATAAAAAATTTAGGGTTATCTGTAAAACTTGACACCAACGGTTTTTTCCCCGACAGGCTTAAACGCTTGATAGACAAAAAATTAGTGGACTATGTCGCAGTTGACATAAAAAATTCGTTTGAACGATATGGCGAAACAGTCGGGGTTGAAAACATCGACGTTTCCCCCGTAAAAAAAACTATTGAGCTTGTACTTTTAGACAACGTCGATTATGAGTTTAGAACTACCGTCGCGAACCCGCTCCACGACCTCCAAAGCGTTTTAAAAACTGCCGAACAAATCAGCGGCGCAAAACGGTATTTCTTGCAAAAATTTGTCCCAAGCGAAAACCTTCTCGGCCAACAATGTGAGGCATTCTCCCCCGAAATGTATGAGTATTTTTTAAACAATGTACAAAACCTCATCCCAAACACCGTGTTGAGATAGCACAAATCAAAATACAAATCAGAAATTTAAACAACTAAATTACATATAGTATAACAAATATTAAGAACGAAAGAGAGAACAAACATGTATCAAGTAGCCAAAAGAGACGGGAAAGCGGTGTCGTTCGATATCACAAAGATAGCGATAGCAATTACAAAGGCATTTGAATCTGTGGACAAAAAATACAATCCCGACATTGTGGATCTTTTGGCGTTAAAGGTTACAGCGGACTACGAACCAAACGTTAAAAATGGTTTAATTGGGGTGGAAGATATCCAAGACAGCGTTGAAAATGTTTTAATCAAAGCCGGATATTCCGACGTAGCAAAAAGTTATATACTTTATCGAAAACATCACGAAAAACTCAGAAACCTAGGCTCTACGATCCTTGACTATAAACAGGTTGTTAACAGCTATGTCCGTGTTACCGATTGGAGAGTTAAAGAAAATTCAACCGTTACATATTCGGTTGGTGGGTTAATTTTAAGCAATTCAGGGGCTATTACTGCGAACTATTGGCTTTCCGAGATATACGACCGCGAGATTGGCGAGGCCCACCGAAACGCCGACATACATCTCCACGACCTTTCGATGTTGACGGGATATTGTGCCGGTTGGTCGCTTAAACAGCTTATACAAGAAGGTCTTGGCGGAATTCCGGGCAAAATAACCTCCGCGCCGGCAAAACATCTAAGCTCTATTTGCAACCAGATGGTCAACTTCCTTGGCATCATGCAAAACGAATGGGCGGGCGCACAGGCTTTTTCGTCGTTCGACACATATCTTGCGCCGTTTGTAAAAGCGGACAACCTTTCGTATTATGAAGTTAAAAACTGTATTCAATCGTTTATATATGGCGTCAACACACCAAGCCGCTGGGGAACACAAGCACCGTTTTCCAACATAACGCTCGACTGGACCGTGCCGCCCGACCTTGCCGAGCTTCCGGCGATTGTGGGCGGAAAAGAGATGGATTTTTGTTATAAAGATTGCAAACCCGAGATGGACATGGTCAACAAAGCGTTTATCGAAACGATGATTGAAGGGGACGCAAACGGCAGAGGGTTCCAATACCCCATTCCCACATATTCAATAACAAAAGACTTTGATTGGTCGTGTACCGAAAACAATAAATTGCTTTTTGAGATGACCGCAAAATACGGCACACCATATTTTTCTAACTACATCAATTCCGACATGGAACCTTCCGATGTGCGTAGTATGTGTTGTCGTTTGCGCCTTGACCTTCGCGAACTTCGCAAAAAATCAGGTGGTTTTTTTGGAAGCGGAGAAAGCACAGGGTCTATCGGCGTTGTCACAATCAACCTTCCACGAATCGCGTATCTTGCAAACGACGAGCAAAACTTTTATAAACGTCTTGACAAGATGATGGATATATCCGCACGCTCGCTTAAGATAAAGCGCGACATCGTAACCAAACTTTTGAACGAAGGCCTATACCCATACACAAAACGTTACCTCGGTTCATTCGAAAGCCATTTTTCAACCATTGGGCTTGTCGGATTAAACGAAGCCGGTCTTAACGCAAAATGGTTGGGGCAAGACATGACCAAAAAAGATACACAGCAGTTTGCAAAGGACGTTTTAAACCATATGCGCGAGAAGCTTTCCGATTATCAAGAACAGTATGGCGACCTTTATAACCTTGAAGCTACCCCCGCCGAAAGCACATCGTTCAGGCTTGCAAAACATGACAAAGCAAAGTATCCCGACATCAAAACTGCTTCCGACGACGGCGACGTTCCTTACTACACCAACTCGTCACATCTTCCGGTTGGATTTTCAGACGACATCTTCGAAGCGTTAGACATTCAAGACGAGCTTCAAACTCTTTACACCTCGGGAACAGTGTTCCACACTTTTTTGGGCGAAAAACTCCCCAACTGGGGCGCAGCGCAAAGCTTAGTTCGCAAGATTTCGGAAAACTACAAGCTTCCATACTACACGATATCGCCGACATATTCCGTCTGCAAAAACCACGGATATCTCGCCGGCGAACATGAAAACTGTCCCGAATGTTTTGAAAAAACCGAAATATACAGCAGGATCACAGGATATTATCGACCGGTTCAAAACTGGAACGATGGAAAATCCGAAGAGTTTAAAATGCGCAAGACATACAACATTGATAATGCCGTTAACGCAGAGCCGAAACACTCTCAGCAACAACAACTTGACGGACAGACAACGATGAACGAGATATTGGAAGACGGTTTGTTTTTGTTCACAACAAAAACCTGTCCCGGTTGCAAAACTGCAAAAACTGTTTTAGATAAAGCAAATATAATCTATAATGTTGTTGACGCCGAGGAAAAAGCAAATCTTTCACAAAACATGGGAATAATGCAAGCTCCAACACTTTTAGTGGTTAAAAACGGACAGATCGAAAGATTTTCAAACGCTTCCGACATAATCGGTTTTGCAAAAGCAAACGCGTAATAAAATAAATAAACAAAAAATCACAGGAGCCAACGTTCGTTGAGCCTGTGATTTTTAATTATTATAAATTCAACTAAAATTTGTTTTATGAGACGAGTGTTAAAACCGCTGTGTTGGTTTGCGTCGAGGCGCTACTTGTTCCGTCTGTATTTGTTACTATACAATAAAACTCTACCGTTCCGTTAAGTTTAAGCTCTATATTTTGTGGAGTGTACGCATCACCCGTCGCGCCCACTATAATCGAACCATCGCGATACCATTGGTAGCTTAGCGCACCACTTGTAGGCGGGGTAACGGTTGTTGTGAATGAATGGAGCGCGTTGTTTACAACTTCTGTGTCCGATTGTTTATATGTGAAATTTAAAAGCGTCGAGGTTATAACCGGTTTCTCTGCGGGGTTTGATGGTGTTGGGGTCGAGGTTGTTGCGGGGTTCGGTTTATCCAAAACGGTAGCCGTTACTATGTTGCTTCTGACAGAAGCCCCTGTTTGGTCGGTCACGACACAGTAGTACAGTTGACTATACGCCGCGCCGGTTTGCATAACAAGAGCGCTCTCGCGTTGGTTTTCGATTTCAACGGCAGGATTAGCGCCAGAATAGATGCTTGTATACCATTGGTAGCTTAGCGCTCCGCTTCCGCGTGCATCAAGCGACAACGTCATCGATTCCCCCACCATAACCGTTGTGCTAACCGGTTGTCTCGTTATCCAAAGACTCGAACCACCGCTTGAACCACTGCTTGAGCTACTACTTGAACTGTTACTTGAAGTTTGTTCGGGTTCTTCTTCGCCTTGTTCGATAATAGACACCGCAACGGTTCGCGATTTAATCGCCTCAACCGTTCCGTCTTGATTAATCCTTGTAACTAAACAATAATACTGTCTTGTGCCTATTTGTTCGGTTGACGGCAAGAAATTTTTTGTTCCCCCGTCTTCAACCGCGCTATGTTCGGTTCCTTGCAAAACCTCGAACCATTGATAGTTTATGTTCCCCTCTCCAACCGCCTCAACCGACAACGGATTTGGGGTGTCTTCTTTTTTATAGACCGTGTCGGACGGCTCGAGCGTTATAACAAAATCGGACGTTTCCTCTTGAGTTGTTGAAAGTTGTTCCGGCAACGGAGTAGGGGTTACGTCGTTTTGCTCCTTGTCTTCGCCGTTTTGCTCATAGCACCCGACAAAAAGAGTTGCCGCAAGCAAACATATTAAAACGACTTTAAACCAATTCAAAAAAATTTTCTTTGTAAAAACATGGTTCATGTGTAAAAAACATCTCCTTTTTTGTTTCGTTGTCGAAATATCATTATTAACCAAAAAATATACCTTGATAATAATATATTAAGCAAAAAAAAGCAAGAAAAATTAAACATATCGCGTTATAGCGGCGTTATGTTTAGATAAAAAGCATTAAAATGCTTGGGGTTATATACGTTTCGATAAGCGCCGCTATAAGCAAAAGCGGAATAACAACTAGCGCCAAAAGTTTAAGTTTTTCATACGCTAACGTTTTAAAAGGTGTCCGCTCTTTTGCGTTTAAAACAACGTTCATTATATCTTTACAAAGATAACATCCAATAGCGCAAGCTAGACATATCGCCGGTATTTCAAAGATTCCGTGGGGCAAAATCCCCATTGCAAACGCAACCACCGAAAGACCAGATGAAAGCGAAAGAGCCCCAACGATTCCAACAACTACGGCGTTAAGCAAAGCCGCAAAAATAGGCAAAAACAAAAACGGAATTACGCCATATCCGATAATGTAAAACGACGCGCTTAGGTTGTTTGCGAAAAGCATCGGAAACTTTATGTTTCCTTGTTCGTCAATTATGTCAACAGCGGCAAAAAGCTCGTTAATATAGTTTATTAAACTCTGTTCGAGTTCCGGGTTGGTTTGAAAAACCAGAAACAACACAGCCTCGACAACAACTGCCACAACGACAAAAGCCCCTGAAAAAATCAAAGCAAGTTTACATATGTTTTTTTCTCTTTGTGTTAAGTTCAACGACGATACCCTCTTTATAAATCATTTGATATATTATACCATACAAACAAGATAAAACAAACATGTGTAGATAAAAGCGTTAATTAACTTTTTAGATATCTCCCCCGCCTATGGCGGGGGAGATATCTAAATCAACTCTTTTTTCCATTCTCAAACAAACTTTTAATTGTCGGTTATGTTAATGTCCTAAATAAACTTTACTCAACTATCGGTTAAGTTAAGCTCGTTTAGATAGTTATAAACGGTGTATCGCGAAATCCCAAGATACTGTGCAATCGCTTGAATACTCTTTTGCATCTTTAAAACACCTTTGCTTTCAAGATATTCGATAATCTGAAGCCTGTCTTTTTTCGTCATAAGCGCAACAGGTTTCCCGATATTTGTAATAGCTTCAATAACCGCCTGTTCAATCGACGGGGCATAAACGCCCTGACCGCCGACAAGCAGAGTTTCGTCAGTCTGCATAGTTAAAAACTCGTTTAATCCAGCGCGCATCTTTTCGATCTCGGCGCAGTCGTAGTTTATGCAAAACGCAACGTTCATCTCCCCTATTTCGGTTGCAAGCGTCGAGCTTTTAACCATCTTTCCGCCCTTTTGGCTCATGTAGTTTATATAATAGCCGTCCGCAGCGTTGTCAACCCTTTCTTTTGCAAAAGGTTGAAGCGGGTCGCCTATCTTTCGGCCCGTTACATGTCCGTTAAAGATGGCCTTAATAGCATGGTCTGGGTCATTAACGTCGGACACGACGACCTCACAGTTTGAACCAAACGTCTCGGCAACAAGGCTTGCAATGTTTTCAAGATAGGTATAAAATTGTTTTTCGGTAATCATAAAATATCCTCCAAAGTATCAATTATAAAAGCTAATGCTGTTGTTGCGGGAGGATAATATCCTCCCCTACGAGACGCATTTGCAAACCGCATCAACCGACCATGACGTCAAAAGCAGAGCTTTGAGCAGAACTTTAAGCAGAGCCCTTGCCATGCGATTTAATTTTTGGGGCAGTCGACAACACGCATACAATGCGTGCCCTGCAACAATCCACAAAACCTTGTCATTCAAATTGCGGTGTAAGCCGCACAACCATTCCTCATTCCCCATTCCTAATTAACTATAATAATCTCATCATTAAAACTTTTTGTCAATATGCAAAATTTTTTTCAACATTTTGTTGACTAGTTTCTTTTTTTTTGTTATATTGAAACTACGC
>CAYJFO010000030.1:0-17860 GCA_964369645.1 uncultured Oscillospiraceae bacterium
TCGGACGGCGGCTTTAGCGGCTACGACGGATATGACGACGAAGAATAAAAACTAAAGCATAAGCATAGCAAAGCATAACTCTAGCGGAATATAGATAAAGTAAAAGCGTATAACAACGTGGGAAACCCATATTGTTATACGCTTTTTTGTTATTTCAAAATGACATGCTAAAACCCCCCGGTTTAACCGAGGGGTCACTGTAAAATTTATAGATTTAGTTGCTTCTTAAACTTTAGTTCTAAACGAACTTTAGTTCTATACGAAGTTTACTTCTATACGAAGTTTAGTTCTATACGAAGTTTACTTCTATACGAAGTTTACTTCTATACGAAGTTTACTTCGTTACATAAGGAAGATGTGTCGGCAATCCGCTATCGTAGATCATCGACATTTCGCCCATGATAAGTGGTCTTACGTAGTTAACAAATTCATCGGTAACGTTGTTGCCTTCTGCGTTAATCCAGTTTCTCGGAACATCTTTTTTGAGGTTAGCAACCCTTGCAACGTCAACGATATCATAATCGATGTCGTACGGAGAGTTGTTTTTTCTAACCATGATAGCAACTTTGCCGGTTTCGCCTTTGAAAGCCGCCGAAACAGCTTCTGCGCCACAATTGAAAGCCTCGTTGTTGTCCGTTTCAGACGAAAGATGAGCCGCGCAACGTTGGAGCGACGAAAATTCAATAGCTCTAACTTTGCAACCGATTTTTTCGCCGATAAGGTCGGCAAGCGCCCTTGCGGTTCCTGTTAGTTGTTTATGGCCGAAAGCGTCGACCGAACGGTTGACAGCCGCGGCTTCACAAACATAGGTTCCATTTTTCGTTCTGATACCTTCCGAAACGCACACAACAACCGAACGATGGTCGGCTTGGGCTTTTCTTATGTCTTGAAGGAAGTTATCGATGTCGAAATCGATCTCGGGAAGATAGATATAGTCGGGTCCTGGGCAGTCTGCTCCTTTTGAAAGAGCGGCGGCGCCGGTAAGCCAACCTGCGTCACGTCCCATTATTTCAACAACCGAAACGATGTCCATGTCGTTAACTTTGTTATCACGAATAAGTTCTTTAACCGAAGTTGCGATATATTTCGCGGCAGAGCCAAAACCGGGGGTATGGTCGGTTACTTCGAGATCGTTGTCGATAGTTTTTGGAACGCCCATAAATTTGATGTCGCTGCCGATTTTTTTGGCATATTGCGAAAGCATATAGGTTGTGTCCATAGAATCGTTTCCGCCGATGTAGAAGAAATATTCTATCTCAAGTTTTTTCAAGATTGCGAAAAGTTTTTCGTATGTTTCTCTTGAATCTTCAACTTTCGGAAGTTTATAACGGCAAGAGCCGAGATATGCCGAAGGGGTTCTTCTTAGAATTTCAATTTCTATAGGTGTTTTGATGTGTTCGCTGATGTCGATGTATCTTTCTTCAAGAAGTCCTTGAATTCCGTTTAACATTCCGTAAACCTTTGCGCCGCCGTCTTTAGCGGTTTTAAATACCCCAGCAAGGCTTGAGTTGATAACGGAAGTAGGTCCTCCTGATTGTCCGACGATTACATTTCCTTTCATGTGTCCTCCAAAAAAATAAAATAAATATATATAAATAATCTAAATAAGTTTAAGATTATCTATTGATAAGGTTAATTTAATGCGTAATTAGTTAACTAACTGTCAACTCGTACGCGATAAAGCATGTTCCTTTTTCGTTTGCCTTAACAACGTTTTGGGGGAAGCCGGGTTCGTTAATTGCGTTGGGGAACTGTTGAGCTTCGAGACAAAAACCGCCGTGTTTTTGGTAAAGCGCGCCGTCTTTGCCCGCAACGTCTCCGTTTGAGCCTAGGAAATTCCCGGTGTAAAACTGCATTCCGGGAAGATCGGAATAAACTTTAAGTTCGATTCCCGTAACGTCTCCAACCGAAATGGCTTTAGGAGCTTGGTTATTTTCGTTGTTCATAACAAAGTTATGGTCGATTCCTCCAGCAAGTTCAAGTTGGACGTTGCCCTTTTCCGACAAACCTTCGTCGATAGTCTTTCCTGATCTGAAATCGAACGGCGTGTTTGTAACGTCTGCCGCCGGGCATTGGGACAAAAGACCGTCGTTACATTCGCAATATTCGTCTGCCTCAAGCGTAACGGTATGATTTAAAACATCGTGGCTTTTATGTCCGTTAAGGTTAAAATAGTTATGGTTTGTAAGGCCCACAATTGTGTCTTTGTCTGAAACAAACTCATAGTCAAACAGAAGTTTTCCGTCTTCAAACGTCGTTGTTATCGTAAGAGAGAGATTTCCGGGAAACCCTTCCTCCATGTCGGCGCTAAGATAACTAAACACTACCGCGTTCCCGTCGATCTTGGCATCAAAAACTTTTTTACAAAAACCATATTTCCCGCCGTGGAGGGTGTTTATCCCGTCGTTTTGAAAAAGTTTATAATCAACTCCGTTAAGGGTAAATTCACCGTTTGCTATTCTGTTTGCGACCCTTCCGACCGTTGTTCCGAAATACGCCGTACACCCGACATAGCTTTCGATATCATCATATCCAAGCGCGACATCATAGAGTTTTCCGTCGTTTCCGAAAACTTCAAGTATTCTAATTGTAACGCCATAGTCTAGTATCGAAGCTGTTTGGCCTTTTTGATCTTTAAAGATAAATTCTGTCACGTCTTTGCCATCTTGAAGTTTTGCGAAAGGTTTAGTTGTTATTACGCTTCCCATTATAATACCTCTTTGTTAAATTTGTTTGAATGTAAATAGTATAAAACCGAATCGGTAATTGCTTTAAAACTAGCGTCGATTATGTCTGCTGAAACCCCAAGTGTTGACCATCTTTCGTTGTCGCCCGCCGTTTCAATGATGACGCGAACCCTAGACGCAGTCGCGTCCTCTGGGTTTATGACCCTAACTCGATAGTCTACGAGTTTTGTTTGGGCAACCGCCGGATAAAACGTTTCAAGCGCGCCCCTTAAGCTTCGGTCGAGCGCGTGGACAGGGCCGTCTCCCTCGCGCGCGCAGATCTCTTGTTTGTCTCCAACCGAAATTTTAACGACGGCAAGAGATTTTCGTCGCCCGTCGCTTTCGGTTCGCTCGCCAACAATAGTGTAGCTTACAAGCTTGAAAAATTCTTCAAGCATTCCAAGTTCTTTTAACACCATAACGTTAAAACTGGCAGAAGCAAATTCATATTGATGTCCGTTTTGTTCTTGGCGTTTAAGGCGTTCTACAAGTCGGTCAACCGTTTCGTTGTCGGTTGGTACATCCTGTTCCATGCCGATAATCTTTTCAAGAATCGCGGCTTTTCCGCTCATCTCACTCAAAAGAATGTTGCGTTTGTTTCCAACCTCTAGCGGGTCGATATGTTCAAACGACAGGTTGTTTTTCGCAACTCCGTCTATGTGCATACCGGCTTTGTGTGAAAACGCGGAAGATCCTATATACGGTTGGTTCGCTTCGACAACCATATTACTAAGCTCGGCAACGTGTATTGCGGTCCTTGTGAAATATCGCAAGCTTTCGGGAGGCAGTACGGAATACCCGAGCTTTAACTGTAAGTTTGGAATTGTTACGGCAAGCGAAGCGTTGCCCGTTCGTTCCCCAATCCCGAGAAACGTTCCTTGTATATTTTTTGCGCCCGCCCTTGTCGCCTCGACGGTGTTTGCGACAGCGCAACCTATGTCGTTGTGGAAATGTGCCGAAACTTCTATGTCGCTAAACGTCTCTACAATTTTCTTTGTAATTTCATACGCGTCACTTGGAAAGCAAGCTCCCCTTGTGTCACACAAAACAAGCATGTCTGCGCCCGCGTCCTTAGCAACCTTTAACGACTTAAGCGCATAATCTTGGTCGTCGTTGTAACCGTCATAAAAATGTTCTGCGTCAAAAAAAACTTTTTTTCCAAATCCCTTAAGATATTTTATCGTGTCCTCTATCATCTCGAGATTTTGTTGTTTTGTCGTTTTAAGCACATGTTCGACCTGGAAAACGGAACTTTTGCCGACAATCGAAACGTATTGTGTGTCTGCTTGGATAAGCGACCTTAACCCCGAGTCTTGTTCGGCCGACATGTTTTTTTTACGTGTCGCGCCAAACGCGACTATCTTAGCGTTGTTAAGTTTAATCTCTTTAACCTTTGTGAAAAACTCGCGGTCTTTCGGGTTGCTTCCGGGATTACCCGCTTCGATATATTGAATTCCGAGATTGTCAAGCAAAAGCACAATTCCAAGCTTGTCCGCAACCGAGAAGTATACGCCGCTCCCCTGTGCGCCGTCTCGAAGCGTTGTATCCAAAACAGATATATTCACGTTGATAACGCCCCTTAATCTTTTGAATTTATGGTATGTTGTTAAAGCCTTTATATTCTAATGGCTTATTAGGTATTTATCCCTTAAAATGGCTATGTCATCATAGCTTATGTCAAGGTTTTCAACCGCGAAACTTTCGATGTCAGAATATCTTTTAAATATCTCTTCGACGGTATACCGTATGTTGCTTTCTCTAACCGACATAACCTCGTCAAATATTATATAATCAAGTTCGTTTAAAAACAGATCTTTATTTTTTTCTATGAGCGATGCGAAAAATTCTTTTTGTCCTGTTGCCGTTAACATGTAATCATATACGGCGGTTTCAACCGGAACGCCAAGAACCAAAAGTATCAAAAGCGCCGCTACCCCTGTCCTGTCTTTTCCGGCAGCACAATGAAACATTATTGGAACGTTGTCGTTTAAAAGATTTTTGAAAAGATCTTTGTACGCTTCATTAGAAAACGGCATCTCTTTATAATGGCTTGTTAACATCGTTTTTGACCTAAGCCTTTTTTCGCGCGGTTCGCTTAAAAAATCGCGCAAAACAAATGTGCTGTTTCCGGCGCTTTCGTCCCCGTCTTTAAATATAATAGCGGGTATCGTTTTCATAGATGCGCCGCTAACTTGTTTATCTAAAAGATTTTCTGTTTCGTTGGCTGCTCTAAAATCTAAGATATATTTAAACCCGATATCTTCAAGCGTCTTCAACCCGCCTTCCGTGACCTTTGCAAGATGTCCGCTTCGGAAGATAACCCCCGGTTTAACAAAACTTTTTTGATCTTCTGTGTTATATCCGCCAAGTTCGCGGACGTTTCGCATTCCGTCAACCACAACATGGCGTTCACTTGCGACGCTGTATAAACCGCCATTTAGTATATGAAAATACACCCTGTAATTAGGCAGGTCGTCTTCAACCGTAACCTCGTTTACAAACTCACATAAAAAATTATCACTTGAAAACCCATCGGGCGAAACGGAATAGTAAAGCTTGTTTACCCCGTTTATATGTGAGGTTATGTTAAACCCATTTTGAGTTTTTTGAACCGTGTAGTTTTGAAGTTGAAAACCCATTAATTTTTCGATACCTTTCAAAAGTCATTCACAGAATAATATAACATAAAAACCCCTTTGTTTCAACATAAACAAAAGGGTTTTTGTGTTTTTTGTGTTATTTGTTTCTTTTTTCCTAAAATCTACAAACGTAGTCGTTTTTTTTGGCAACTATCTATTGTTCCGATTCGGTTTTGTCAAGTTTATATGATTTATATGTATTCAAAATTCTCCTGAATTCATTGGATTCAAGCGGTTTCTCAAAATAGTATCCTTGCGCTATGTCGCAACCGAGGTCGACTAAAATTTTTGCTTGTTCCTTTGTCTCGACACCTTCGCAAACAACCTTCATGTTAAGGTCTTTTATAAGTCGAATGATGTTTTTAACAACGGTATATTCACTTTCGTCTCCCGTGGCGTTTTCGATAAACTCTTTGTCCAATTTAACATATTCCGCCTTGTATTCCAACAACCTGTTGACCGACGAGGTTCCCGTTCCGAAATCGTCGATAGCAAGGTGGAACCCGAAAACCCTGAGTTGGTTTATCCTTGTTTTCATTAAACTGTCGAACGACACGACGGGATTTTCCCCAATTTCAATCTCTATTTGTTTCGGCTTGATATCATATTTTTTTGCTATTTTTATAAGGTTGCCGATAGCCTTTTCTTGAATTAGCGTAAACGACGAAAGGTTAACCGATATAATCGGCATCTCTTCTTTTCGGTTTTTACTTTTGATAAAGTTGCAAACTTCTTCAAATACGTATAAATCAAGGTCGGCTATAAATCCGTTTGTCTCGAAAATCGGTATAAAATCGTTTGGATAGATGTTGTCGCCGTAATGTGGTTTCCACCTAACAAGCGCCTCGGCTCCGCAAACTTCAAACGTTTTGCAATCTATTTTGGGTTGGTAAACAACGTGGAACTCGCGGTCGATAAGCGCTTTTTCCATTCGGAAAGTTATGTTCGCCATCTTTTCGTATTCAAGTTTCATCTTGTCGTTAAACGTTATAAACGTTGTTTTGTGTATTTTTTTACCCGCAATTCGCGCAAGGTTGGCGCGGTCGATTATCGTGTTTACCGGTTCTTTCGGGTCTTCGATTACATACGTTCCAACCGACAGGCTAACGTTGTAGTTTTTGCCCATCGTTTCTCTAATGCTTGGGAGAATTCTCTCCTCGGATATCTTTTTGATGCCTTCGCCGTCATAGCATTTGTGTAAAACAACAAACTGTTCTGCCGTGACCCTTCCGATAAGTACCGGGAATCCTTCGTATCCGGCAACTAGGGACTTTGCCATATCTTTTATGATTATATCGCCCTTTTCCATTCCGGAATATGAATTGATAGTTCTAAAATAGTCAATGTCGATTGATATAACTTCGTGGGTTTTAACGTCCGCTTCCTCAAGCAAAACTTTTGCTTGTTCGTTAAAGAGATGCATAGATTTTAATCCGGTTAGTTTATCCGTGTTAAGGGTATGTAAAACCGCCTGTTTCCTTTTGTTTGCCCCTCGCATAATCTCAAACACGAACGCCGCCGCTATAAGGGCAACGAGAATAGTTATAAGCCACCAATATTCAACCAAAAGTTCTAACGGAGTGTATTCCGGGATGTATTTTTCGATCTCTTGTTCGTTTATTATGTGTAAAGTGTGTTCGTCGATTCCGTGGGTTAGGTTGTTAAAGATAGTTGTATATTCTTCGGGTAGGTTGTTCGAGATAAACATCGATGACAACAAGATATATTCCGTTGTATAGATATATTGGTCGTATGAAACCTCGTCTTGTTTTCTTTTAAGTTCGAAATAACTTTCCGAGAAGATAGCGTTTGAAACGACATCCGATTCGCTATCCTTCAAAAGTTGTTCAAAATCTGTATATTTAACTAGCTCAAGTTCGGGGTATTGTTTATCGAACTTGTTATAGTCAAACGATAGGTAATCCATCATGCCAACCGTTCCCTCGACACCGCCGTCAAAAACGTTGTCGTTTGAAAACAATATCATCGGATATTCGGCAAGCGGCAACGTTGCCGAATAGTTTTGTTTCATAAACTCAAGGTCGCCGGTTAACGATATTACTATGTCAAATTCGTTTGGGTCGGGGTTTATTTCACTTGGGCTATACGGAATAAACTCGATTTCAAACCCGTGATTTGTTGCCATGTCTTGCAACAACCGAACGGAAATTCCGTCCGCTTCGCCACCCTCGCCGGTGTATTGATATGGCGCGCTGTCTTCCGAATAGCCAACTCGCCAAACTTTAGAACGCAAAAGTTCTTGTTGTTCTCTTGTTATAATGTTTCCGCCCGTTTCGGGGGAAAGATATCCGTATTTCTCGTAAAGTTCATAAAAATAATTCGTGTCATTAAAAATCAAAGAATTAATCGCAAAACCGAGCTCCTGCGCAAGTTCGGGATTTTCGCTGTTAACCATTAGATATACGGGATATGTGTCAAGGCTTAAAACCGAAAGCAGATTGTGGTTGTTGTAGTTTTGCATGTCGGTTAGATAATAATCCGCTTCGACATACATGTAACCCTCTCTGCCACTTATTATGTATTGAACCGCTATATTGTTCGCCGCAAGATAGTTTTCAAACGCCGAGTTCGCAATGCTTCGCTCGTACGTTGCAACTGTCTTTCCGTTTATGCTTTGGGGGTCGTTAAAATAAACCCCGTCGTCCACTCGATTTTTCGCAACAAGTGCTAACCTTGTGTTGCCGATTGAAGGCTCTACTAACGTGTAGTGTGTCAAAAGCTCCTCAACGGCAAAAAACCCACCCAAAACATCGACCTCGTTAAAGTCGGGGTTTTCGGCTTGGTCCATGCTTATCGGAACAAACTCAAACGTCATGTCGGTGTTTAATTCTATCTGTTTTAAAAGGTCGAAGCCATAACCTTTGTAATTAAACGAATCTTGGTCGTAAACAAAACCGCTATCCGATATATATCCGACGCGGATAACGCCGCTGCTCGCTTCAACTTGGTCGGGATATACAAAAAACCCGATAAACAACATGGCACAAACAAAACTAAGCGTTGCCAAAAATTTTCTTAACATCTCTTTTTCAACACCTTTCTTCTAGTAAACACTACCACACAAACCGCCGATAAGTCAACCGAAATTTGTAGAAATTCATAGAAAAAACTAGAAATACATGTAAAGCTGACACGGTATCATACCATTGTAAAGCTTTCGTCTTTTGTTTGCTTTTTTTCCGAATATCTTTTCAAACTCGGGGTGGTTTGTTATGAGATACAATCCCTTGTAGCTTTGAGTCTCAAGATTTTTCGAAAAGTGTTTGTACAACAGTTCCGCTTCGTCCTCGCTCATAAGGCGCTCGCCATACGGAGGGTTGGTTATTATTATGTCGTTTGGTTGTGTTTTAAGCTCTAGCGCGTCGGCGACTTCAAACGTAACAAGGTGGGAAACCCCAGCCCTTTTTGCGTTTTCTCTTGCAACCTCAACCGCTTCGGGGTTTATATCAAAACCCATTCCGCAAAACTCAACATCTTTTTTAATCGCCGCGCGCGCTTCGGTTTTTGCCTTTTCGAAAACGTCGTTCCCTAAAAAACCGTAGTTTTCGCCCGCAAATTTTCTTGTTAAACCGGGCGCGATTCCGGACGCGCGAAGCGCCGCTTCGATAACAAGCGTTCCGCTTCCGCAAAATGGATCGACAACTCTGCTTTCGGGGAACACACGTGCAAAGTCACAGATCCCCGCCCCAAGTGTCTCTTTTATCGGAGCAACGTTTAAAAGCGGGCGATATCCTCTTTTGTGTAATCCGTCGCCCGACGTGTCGAGCATTATGGTGCAATGATCTTTCACTATGGAAAATTGAATTTTTTTGGTTATGCCGCTTTTTTCGGTCAAGAACGGCGAATTGTAATCGCTTTTAAGGCGTTCGACTATCGCTTTTTTTATTATAGATTGACAGGCGGGAACGCTGGACAAAACGCTGTTCATCGTATAGCCCTTAACGGGGAACGCGTCTTTTTGTTCTATGTAATGTTTAAAAGGTATCTCTTTCACGTTGTCAAAAAGTTCGTCAAACGTCTTTGCGGAAAATTCGGATAGTATAATCAAGACCCTTTCCGCCGTTCTTACGTTTACGTTAACCTTTGCAAGCGTTTCGCCGTCCGCCGAAAACGTTATACGTCCGTCGGTCACCGTGACATCCTTTGCGCCTTGTCTTTTAACTTCAAACGACACGATAGATTCAAGCCCAAACATACATGTCGCAACTGCTTTATATTCCAATTTATTCTCCTAATCTTTCTCTTTTTATTTCAAACATAATTACAGGGAACGGGGCCGTTCCGATGTTTTAAAACATTCGAGACGGGGACCCGTCCCCTATATTCACATTATCTGTTTTTAAAATGTAAAATTATATATTAGATTTTTTTAGTTTGGTATAAGCAGGCCATAGTCGTCATCTTTGCGTTTATATACGACCGAGACCTCTCCGTCAATGTTTTGGAAAATAAAGAACGTGTGTCCTAAAAGGTTCATACGAAGAATAGCTTCTTCAACCGTCATGGGTTTAAGCTCGAACCTCTTTTCTTTTACAATCCTGAATTCGTCGTCAACAAACTCGTCGACCGTTTCAAGCACAGGTTCCGGCTCATGCGCCTTAATCCTTGTACCGAGTTTTGATTTGTGTTTTACGATTTGTTTGTCAATCGAATCCGCGGCATCAGCAAAAGCATCCTCCATCTCTTCGGCGGCACGTTCTGCACGGTAGATAAAACCTTTGTTTTTCACCGTTATCTCGACTGTCTGACGATTTGTTTCGACCGTCACGGTTACGGTTGCTTCCGCGTCTGCGTCAAAATATCTGTCGAATTTCTCAAGCCTTTTTTCTACAGTCGTAAGAAAATGCTCCTTGAGGTTAACCTTGCGTCCAACTGTTTTAATGTTCATGATATAACCTCCCATTGATTATTCAAACGATTAAATGATTTTTTAAAATCATTTATCGTCTGTTATGGTTTATATATTATAACATTAAAAATAATAATATTAAATAGATAATCGGTTAAAATTTTTCGACATTTTTAGACAGAATAAACAAAAGGAATGCGATATAATAATAATCGCATTCCCTCTATATTCTTTTTTCCGCCCACAATAGGGCGGTTTTTTTTATTTAACTATTTGATTAGTTCATTCGGAACCCGGAAGGTCGACATAAACTTCTTCGTCCGGTAAAGCATAGCCGAGTTTTTCGCGCGCTACGCGTTCCATGTATTCGTCTTCGTTGTTTTCTTGGCTTAATCTTTCGTATTCATCTTTGATTAGACTTTCGCTCGCGATCTCTTTATTTATGCCGTTAAGAATCTCGTTTTCGCGCGCGATAGAAACCTGGGTCGAGATAACCGAGGCTATAAGTGAAAGCGAGAGCACAATCGTTATCGCCGTGAAAAGTTTAGTTTTTTTGGACAGGCGACTTTGCTTTTTTGATTTTGTGTCTTTTGTGTTTTTTGTCGACTTTCTCGCCACTTTTATTTCTCCCTTTAATCTCGTTTAAAATTTCCTGGGTTTTAAGTTGATTATACACTATATCCTGTTTGTTTTTCAAGTTTTTCTTGTATATATTTTTTTTCGTTTTAATATAACCGTTAATCTTAAGCACAAACGTTGTTACTATTAAAATTAAAGTTGTGCCGCCGCGACAAACGGCGCGCTTAATCTTTCTTAAAGCACGAAACGCTATTCGCAAAAAAAGCGAAACAAAAGGCGACAAGGCGGTATAATATGCAATCATTCCAATACAAAGACCAAAAAAGATAAACCAACGAGGTTCGGCGGCAAACGTTCGACCGATAATGAAAAAAAACGTTATAACACCGGTTAAACAAAAAAACAAACAATACGAAACAATACCAACTACGATATTTTTTGCCGGCACAAGACGCGAGAAGACGTGGTAGCAAAGCGAAAGCCAAACCCCAAGGCCGGCGGCATATAGCCCGTCGTTCATAAACAATATAAAGTCAGGTTTTAAAACCGTCATCCGAACAACTTCCCGAAAAACCCGCCGGCGTTTCTTTGTTTATTCTCAAGATACTCAAGCGACGAAAAAACCCCGTCAATTATAAGATCCCCATTTTTGGTGTCAAACCTTTTAATCTTTAAGCTTTCGCCACGAATAACCATAACCATTCCCGAAACTTTACACACAACGACTGTGCTATCGCTGTTGACCACGTCGTCTATTCCGGAAAAGTTTAAGTGCGCCCTGTCTTGTATATTAACGATGTGTTTCTTTTTGGTCGCTTGTTGCTCCATATTCCCCCAACCTTTAATTAATGTAGATTAGTATAAGTATATTCACCGCCAAACGGTAATATGTTTTTTTGATATGTTATACAATCGTTTGAAATTTCCATTTAAATGGTGTATATTAAAATACATTGTTTATTTGGGCAACAATTTTTCACAAACAAAATTTTTTACATAAATCGTTAGGAGATAAAAAAAGTATATGTTGGCCTCGGAAAAAAAACTTGGAGTTGAAAGCATACCTAGACTTATGGTTAAACTTTCAATCCCAATGATAGTAGCACAGTTAATCAACGTGTTGTACAACATCGTCGACCGTATCTATATAGGACGAATAGAGGACGTAGGGTCGCTTGCGCTAACCGGACTTGGCGTCTGTTTCCCGGTAATAATGATAATTTCTGCGTTTAGCGCGTTTGCCGGAATGGGCGGCGCGCCGCTTGCGGCCATCGAACTTGGCAAAGGGGACAAAGAAAAAGCGGAAAAGATTCTCGGAAACGCTGTTGTGCTTATACTTACGTTTTCGGTAGTTTTGACGACTTTATTTTTCCTTTTTAAACAACCGATTTTATATACCTTTGGCGCAAGCGAAGACACGTTTGTTTACGCAAACGACTATCTTAGCATATACCTTGTCGGGACCGTTTTTGTCCAGATTTCGCTTGGCTTAAACAGCTATATTTCCTGTCAAGGAAAGGCGACGACCGCTATGGTGTCTATCTTAATAGGCGCGATTACAAACATAATCCTCGACCCTATTTTTATCTTTGGCTTTGACATGGGGGTAAAGGGCGCGGCGCTTGCAACGATTATAAGTCAAGCGATAAGCGCCGTTTGGGTGTTTTCGTTTTTAGTGTCAAAACGTTCGTCTCTAATTATCAAAACACAAAACATTGTTCCAAATTTCAAGATAATCGCAAGAATTTCTTCGCTTGGGGTTTCGCCTTTTATTATGCAGGTTACCGAAAGCGCAATCTATATAGTTTTTAACAGCTTATTGCAACGATATGGTGGCGACATTTATGTTGGCTCGATGACGGTCCTTTTAAGCATCATACAACTTATCATGGTACCTATAAGCGGCTTTACATCTGGTATCCAACCGATAATAAGTTTTAACTATGGCGCCGGAAACTTTGACAGAGTTAAAAAAACGATACGCTATACCTTTGTTGTGGCGTTCACAATGGCGTTTGCTTTTAGCACGTTTGCGATGTTAAACCCTTCTTTTTTCGCAAAGCTTTTCACAACCGACGCCCAGCTTATCGCGTTGCTTGAACAGGTTACTCCGATCTTTGTTGCGGGTATGACTATATTCGGAATTCAAATGACGGCTCAAAGCACGTTTATAGGTTTAGGCAAAGCCGGAATATCGCTTTTTGTAGCTCTGCTTCGTAAAGTCATCCTTTTGATACCGCTCGCGTTTATTCTGTCGTCCGCCTTTGGCGTTATGGGGGTATACTATGCCGAACCGATAGCGGACGCTACGTCGGCGACGGTTGCCGGAATTCTTCTTTTGATAACGTATAAAAAGACGTTAGCGACAAAAAATTAGTATATCTTGTGACAAGCAAACATTTGCAAATAACCTTCTCAGTCACTTTGTGCACTCGCCCCATATTGAAAACCTTTTGTTTTCAATATGGGGCGAGCATCATTTCTCGTTTCTCCCTAAAATTAATCGAGAGATTGTCAATCTCGGATTGACTGAGAGAGCAAGTGGAAACACTAGTATATCTTAGTGATTTCGGTTCCGGTATAGTAATAGGTCAAGATCTCGTCATAGCTGTTTCCTTTGCCCGCCATAATGTTTGCGCCGAACTGGCTTAACCCAACGTTGTGACCGTAGCCTTTTGTGACAATCTCAAAAAGATTTTGTTCGTCGTCATAGCTTATGTCAAACGCGGCGGAACGAAGCGACAACGCCGACCGTATTTCGACCCCGCTGTACTCCAACCCGCAAACATTAAGCGATAAAACAGTTCCGGCCTGGCTCTTTTGTGACTCGCCAACCCATTCGTTGGGCGAACCAAACGTTTCGAAATTTTGGAAATTAAGCGTCATCAACGCGCTGAAATCGGACGGGGTTAAAATCTTTGTTTCGGTGAAACGTTCCGACATTCCGTCCCACGAGCTATCAACCGTCACAAGATACGGAAGCGGCGTCGAAAACACGTTTTCGCTGTTTTCGGTTGCCCCCGACGAGATAGCAAAATAACACGCACTTATTATATTTTTGTCATACGTGACGACGTTGCCAAACACCTCGGTAACACAGTCGAAAAGTTTTTTATACAGGTCGTCATAGCTGTCGCCATAAAACTCTTTTCCCTTTTGTTCCGTCATAAACCCCGTCCTTGTGTCGGTGTTAACCGACAAATAACCGCCCAAAAGTTCAGGTGTCGGATTTTTTTGTTGATATGCTTTGACAAACAGCGCATAGGTATGCGTCGCGACCGCCTGTGCTTTGATAGCCTCGGCGTTATATGAAAGCGGAATTTCCGACATAACTGCGCCTATGACATAATCAAACTCGGACATCTCGAGGACTGTGTTTGTTGCGGCGTCGAAAATCAGCATCGGTTCTCCTTGAGGGATGGCGGATTGTTTTTGATCGGGGATAATTTTAACTTCGTCGCTTTGTGTAACATTTGACGAAGCCGCCCATGTCCCGCCACCTAAAAGCGACAAAAGAGGAGAAACAAACATAGCCGCGATAAAAAGCACCAACACCGAAATTCTTATCTTTGTTTTCAAAATTATATCCAACCTTTCTTTAAAGTGAAATTTTGTTTCGTATATATAAGAGTTGTAATGTTTTAAAATGTTTTGACAAAAAAAACACACATTTTTTTAAACTATACCGCCTAGAAAAGAACAACAAAACAAACTTTTTTGATATGTTTTGCTATTGACTAAAAAGATATATCTCTATATAATCTTAAATAATACCTATACTTATATAAATTTTGAGGGGAGATGGTGTTTTGCATAGGGCGATGACTCCACACAACAGAGAGAACTTTAAATATCTATGTGAAGAATTCAAAAAATATAACTATATCTCGGAAAAAGACTACAGCACCTATGACGTGAAAAGAGGGCTTAGGAACAAAAACGGAACGGGCGTTCTTGCGGGGCTTACAAGCATCTGTAACGTTGTTGGATATGACGAAAACATTATGGAACAAAAAATTCCGGTTGAAGGTAGTTTGATCTATCGCGGAATAAACGTCCAAGATATCGTGGACTATGGCAAACAAAAAGATATGTTTATGTTTGAAGAGGTAACGTGGCTTCTTTTGTTCGGTTCGCTTCCGACAAAAGGACAACTCGCGATGTTCCGCGAATTTATAGCCGAGTTTCGCAAACTTCCAGACGGTTTTGCCGAAGATATGATAATGAAATGTCCTTCTCCCGACATAATGAACAAGATGGCTAGTTCAATCCTTGCGCTTTACACATATGATAACCTTGCAGAGGAAGGTTCGCTTGAAAATGCGCTCCACCAAGCTGTTACGCTTATCTCGTGTATGCCAACAATAATGGTTTACGCGTATCAATCTAAACGCTGGGCATATGATAACAAGAGCATGTATTTTCACCAAACAAAACCGGAACTTTCGATAGCGGAAAACATACTTCGCACGATACGTCCTAATAAAGAGTTTACCCGCGAAGAAGCAAAACTTCTCGACCTTTGTCTTGTGCTCCACGCCGACCACGGTGGCGGTAACAACAGCACATTTACAACAAGGGTAGTAACATCGACCGGAACAGATACCTACAGCGCAATTGCTGCCGGAATAAGTTCTCTTAAAGGCCCTCGCCACGGCGGAGCTAATATCAAAGTTATGGATATGTTGGACGACATGAAAAACAACATTTCCAACATCAATGACGACAGCGAGATCGAAAGATATCTCGAAAAGATAGTTGATAAACAAGCGTACGACAAAACCGGGCTTATCTACGGCGTCGGCCACGCAGTTTATACCTTAAGCGACCCGAGAGCCGTTATTCTTCGCGAAAACCTTCGGACGATAGCGGACAAAAATGGACAAAGCGACCTGTTTACTTTGGCATACGCCGTAGAACGTCTTGCTCCCGTGGTTTTCAACCGCAAAAAAGGTGGCAAAGATATCTGTGCAAACGTCGATTTGTATTCGGGACTTGTATATCGTTCTATGGGTCTTCCAACCGAACTTTTCACCCCGCTTTTTGCGGTTTCTCGTATAAGCGGTTGGTGTGCGCATAGGGTTGAAGAAAAACTTTTTAGCAACAGAATAATTCGCCCGGCTTATAAATATCTGGGTGAACAACGTGAATACATTCAAATTGAGGATAGAAAACTTTGAGAAAATCACCAATTCTTTTTTTAATATCGGTTGCGTTACTTTTTTTCTCGTTACGATTTCTCGACGTTTTGTTTATATCGGGAATGGGAATAAATACATTGCTCGTTGACTTTATTCATTTTACGGCATACCTTGCCTGTGTCGGCTTTGCAGTAATTATATTTTTACAGTATCGAAAAAAAACTAAAAACCTGTCTGAACAGGATGCGTTTTTTTCAAAAAACGAGATAAAAGCTTTTCATATGGGTGTTTTCCCCGTCCTGTTCACCGTGACCGCCATTTTAATCGGCGCGAGTTCCGTTTCGATTGGATATAGGGTTATAATCGGAATATCAACGTTTAACCAACCTATATTCATGTCGATTTACGCAAGCGTCATTGAGCTTGTTCTTGATTTAATATCGGCGATAAGCGGGCTTGTTGCGATGTTTTGGTTGATACTCGTGTCGTTGTGGTTTTTACGCGGCAAAGGCGAACTTGCGGTTAACTCGTATTTTTCTTTGTCGATAGTCCTGTGGTTCTATTCAAGAGCGCTTTCCGGTTTTCTTGGAAAATCGATTAACCAACACCAATCCGCCGAGATAATAGCGCTTTTTTCGCTTGTTTCGTTGGCGCTCGGGTTCGCAAAGTTTTCAAGGTTTTTAGCATTTAATTTCTCTGTTCGCGATTACGCCGCGTTAATTTCTACGTCGGTGTTTTGTCTTGTTTGGGTCGTCGGCCTTGCGGGTCCTGAACTCGCATTTACGTTAAGCCAAATATTTGTGCTTGATTCGGCTTTGATAGTATCCGACGTGCTCTCGGCGATTACGTTGTTTTTGTTTTCCGCAAACATAGTTGTGGTCGAAAAATCTTTAAAAAAACAAGATATTAAAACAAAAGGTAGACAAAAATAGAAAATCTTGATACGTTAGAACCGTTGTGTATTAAAGGTTAATTTTTAAAAGATAGGCATTTTATTAATAAGGAGTTTTTACTAGATGCAAAACGAAAGATTTAAAAAAACCGTTGCGATTGTAATAAGCGTTGTTTTGGTTTTTGCCCTTGTAGCGTCGCTTATTCTTCCGGTTATCGGATTGTTTTTTTAAGAGTTTTTTAACGTCGACAAAATAACCAAGGCTACCGGATCAAGGCGAAGCCTTAATCGATAGCTTTGGATTATCGACAAATCGCGCTAAGCAAGATTTAAGAAAATATAATATAAGTTTTTTGAGTTTTTGTATTGACATGTGGGTTTTTTTTTGATATAATAACTCACTGTCAGATGATTTATGCGGGTGTAGTTCAATGGTAGAACATCAGCCTTCCAAGCTGAATACGTGGGTTCGATTCCCATCACCCGCTCCATAACCGCTAGTAGACGATGTGATGTTTCTATCTTGTCGTTGTGTGGTAGGACGGGCGCCTGTAGCTCAGGTGGATAGAGCAACTGCCTTCTAAGCAGTGGGTCAGGAGTTCGAGTCTCTTCAGGCGCGCCATTCTTTTTTAGGCGGGCTTTTTTTATTATCTGAAAAAAATTTGGTGGATATAGCTCAGTTGGTTAGAGTACCAGGTTGTGGCCCTGGGGGCCGTGGGTTCAAGTCCCATTATCCACCCCACTCGTCGCAAACTTCGCTTAGTTTGCGACGACTTTTTTTTGTAAAATTATAAAAGTCATCGCGCACAATGCTCCGTTGCTCCTCGTTATCCGAAAAAGCCGTCGCTTCGGCTCACCTGCTCGGTTGTAAACGCCCTCGCCACGGTTCGCTTTTGCTTTGGGCTTTTGCGGGTTTTGCCTTCTTTTTTAGCAGTATCTATAATAACGTTTTTTATGATCGTCGCAAACTTTGCTTAGTTTGCGACGACTTTTTTTTGTAAAATTATAAAAGT